>DAOTMQ010000062.1:0-16712 GCA_035450385.1 Kiritimatiellia bacterium
TTATTTGGACGGCTTGGGTGCCAGCGATGTCAGCAGGTGCAGTTTGAAGGCGCAGTCAGAACGGAACGCGGGAATGGGGATCGCGAGTTGTTTGTCTTTGCTGCGTACATCAAAGCGGCGGACCACCTGTCCTTTTTCCGTTTCGTAAAATTCGACGCGATAAAGTCCCGGCGTGAATCCATCCAGTGACACGGTCAAGTGTTCGCCCTTGGGCGGTTCTTCACCTTCCCGCGCGAAACGGACGGGATAGATATAGCCGCGCGCCGTATCCGGCGAGGCCGTACACACTGCCTTAAAGCGGGCGGCGGCATTCTTTTCAGCCTTGGCGTCGGCGCTTAGCGTGGCGTCGATCATCTGCGACGCCGGATTGCGCGGATCGACACCCTCCATGAAGGCGCAGATCGGCGGGTAACGCGTATAGAGATTGTTCTCGTCAATCACCTGCCACCACCAGAACATCGGGATACCTGCCATCGGCACACAGGCGCCGGACCAGATGGCGGCGTGTTGCTCGATCATCAAATTCTCCAGCCCGGTGGCCATGGCCGATCCGCCGAACTCGGTGATCAGGATCGGCTTGTTGTAGGCTGCGCCGGCCTTGGCGGTGCCGACGACCAGATCAACGATGTACTCCGGCGTGTCGGGGTGACGGTTGTTGTAGGCATCAAGCGGATTGAAATCCATCTCCGCCATTTCACAGAGCACGGGATTCAGCAACCGGTAGTCGTTGGAGACGTGGACCGAGACCAAATGGCCGTAGGCATCAATGCTTTTCATGTACGCGCCGAGGATGCGGCACCATTCGACGACAGTGGGTTCAAAGTGGGTCTTGTGGTGGGTTTCGTGTCCGGTCAGGTTGAGCTCGCTACAGAGTTCATATCCCAACACGATCGGCGACCAGCCCCAACGTGCGTGCGTGTAGCGGCAGAAACGGCGCTGCATCTCAATGGCGCGTGCGTCGCTGAAAAACTCCAGCGGCGCTTCCAGCCAGCCCCCCGGCGTCACTTTGTTGTAGGGGTGTAGATGCCACTCCGGGTCGCTCCATGTACTGATGCGCCCGTGGTAGTTGAGCACCAGATTGATATAGATGCGGTGGCGCATGGCCAGATCGAGCACACGGTCCAATTCCCACGCGTTCCCCATGTGGTAGTCGTTGGCGCCATGGTATCCGCTGATCCCTTCGGTCCACTCGAGTCCCAGCGACCATGCGCTCATCCAGACCTCGGCCATGTTTTCGCCGGACTCTTGCATACGTTTGAAGTAACGGCGGTAGGCGGTTGGGCCTTCCTCCTTGCGCAGAACCCAGGGAAACTTGTCATCCATGCGCGCGTCGGTCGCCGAACGCGTGTTGTGCCCGATCGGATAGAAGAGCGTCCCATCATCGAACTCGAAGTAGCGGCGGTCGGTACGTGAGACGCGCACAAAACGCAGGGCGTCAGCCGCGGCCGGCGCTGCGTTGAAGTGCAGGGCATTGGTGGCGACGGTGTGCCCGAACGCATCGCGCGCGTAAAGCGTGACCGTGTAGTCACCCGGTTCGCGCGGACAATAGCGCAATCGCCACTCGGGCAGCCCGTCGGGCTCGACCGGTTGGCCGACCTCGTCTTCGAGGCGGTAGTGGGAGAGGTAGTAAAACGCATGGATCGTGTTGGTTACACCGGACGGGGTGACGATCTGCGCACCGGCATCGATCTCCGTGGGGTCAAACGGATTGGCATAGCGGTCGGGCAGAGTGAAACCAGTTTCGAACAGGGCATAGGCGCGCGGCGTGCGGCTCAGGGTCCGGACCTTCGTAATCTGCGGAGCGCCGGCGGGTGGCTGCACGTCGAGTATTGCCGAAACCAGCGTGCACGTGCCGGTAAAGGCGACGTCTGCGAAGACACGGAATCCGACAGATTGCGGATTTAATCGGACCCGGTGGTGCCAGCCCACGGAGTGCCCCGGCGTCTGCCATCCCTCCGCGCCCGGCTGGAAGGGGATGGTCAGTTCGTTGGTGACGCCGGGTTTGAGGTGACCGGCGACCACATGCTGGTGCCAGAAGTCATCGCGGTCCTTGAGCCAGACCAGTGCGCCGGAGTAGGGCGGCGCACCCTCCGGCCACACAAGGCTGATCCGCAATGCGACAGAAGAGAGCCACTGGGTCGGACTGGCAGTTGACAGCGAAAAGTTGTACTCCCCAGGGAACGTTACGGTTTGCTCACAAGGCAAACTCAATGGCGAACCGTCATCTCCGGAAAGGGTCAGCGGGACGGATTCAGCAGCCCGACAGCACAGGCTACAGGCCAAGAGGGTCAACCCCAAAAAAAAGATGCGCTTACTAACCCGGCCACACATAGTCTTGCGTTTCATATGGACCCTACAAAACTCACTGCTCTCCTTTTCATCCTATGGTGGAACAAGTGAGACAAAATCACGCCTGCCCCCGCGTGGCATCCATGACGCCGCGGAAATAGCCGATCGATTCGGCGATGCCTAACAGAGGGTCGGACATATCCTTTTCGTATTCCAGACTGCACACGCCGCTGTACTTGACCTTGCGCAGGGCGCGCACGAACGCCACCAGATCGATCTTACCGCGCGGCAGTTCGATTCCCCGCCCTTTCTTGGTGGCCTCGGTCACATTCTTGATGTGGATGTCGTGGATACGGTCGGCATACTTCAGCATGGCCTGGACGGGATCTTTGCCGTCGCGGAGTTGGTGGCCGATATCAAAACAGAGCCCCACGCGCACGTCCATATCCTTGATGATTTCCATCCCGCTTTCCGCAGTGGGGAACAGTTCCGGCATATCAGGGCCGTGATTGTGGATCGCGTACTTGATATCGTACTCTTTGACCTTCTCATTGATGAGCGCAAGCAGTTCGGGCGAAGCGACGCGTTTCTTTTCGACCATCTTGAACGGGACACCGACCAGCGTCTTGACGCCTACGCGTTTCGCATAGGCGAAAGCCTCGTTGACCGCCGCTTCGCTCCCCATGTAGATCGGCCCCACGCCATATCCGGTGACGCCGGAACGCTTGCAGGTCTCGTGGAAGGCTGCGATCTCCTCATCCGTGCTCTTCAACGGCAGATGAAAATCCTTGATGCACAGATAGTGGACATCGACGCGCTTCATCATTTCAAGCGTCTGATCCAGCTTGAACTTGTGGAAGGTGTACCCCGCGATGCCGAGGCGGAAAGTGTCCTGCGGGTTGTCGGTTGTCGTATCCGCCGACGTTTGCGCATGAACGCGGTTCGCCAACAGTGTCGGCGTACCGGCCGCCGCCGCCAAACCAAGACCCGCCTGCTTGAAAAATGAACGCCGAGTTGTCATCTTGAACCTCCCGTGTTGTCTGAGCGCTAAAAGCGACATCGCGCAAACTTTCCCCGGCGCGAATCGCGTACCTAAAAAATGGAGCGGGCGATGGGAATCGAACCCACGTAAGAAGCTTGGGAAGCTCCTATTCTACCATTGAATTACGCCCGCCAAAAGAATGGTGCCACTGTATCAAAAATTCACAGGCGGTCAAAGGCGATTTTTTTGAAATCAAAAATCAAAAAATCAAAAAATCAATCAACAAATCCGTTGGGTTCATCGCTGGCGTTGAGATCCGGCACGCAGGCATGGCAGGTCCATGTGCCGTCCGGCGCTTCAAGCAACGCCGCGCCGTGCAAACCCCCGATCCAGTTTTCCGCAGTGTAGGTACGGATCTTGAGCCCCGTCAGAAATGAGGCGATGAAGATGTCGTGGCTGATAAAGACGGGGATGTCTTCACGGGGCGCAGTGTAGCAGGAATATGTGCCGTTTTCAAATGGCGCGGTTTTTAAATCCCTAGAACAAGGGGGGGCTTGAACAACGCATTCGCGAGTGTCATAATGCCTGCGCCAGGTGAGTTGTGGGCGCGCGATTACGACTGGAAGGGAACGGCACCGTTCAGTGAACCCGAGGTGCGCGTATACCGAAAAATCGTGAGCGATCCCGCGCCTTTCTGCCTGCTCGACTTTCACGGTAACTCGGGGGCCAAGGACAACAAGGTGGCGTTCCACGCCTTCAGCGCGCATCCCGACAATGGACTGAAGGCGTGGGAGTTGCAGCGGATCGCCAATGAGCGGTTGCGCGGGCGGCATCTGCCACGGCATGACAATGAGGCATTTGCCTCGTCCTATCTTTTGGAGCGTGTCTATCCCGACGCTCCGCTCCTGATGTTGCAAAACATGGGCGCGCGAGGACGCTTCGGTCGGCTCATTGAGTTGGCCGCCATATATCCGGAATCGTACGGCACATTGCCGCAGACGGACGTGACCTGCGAAATGTGCCGGGCACTTTTTCTGGCCCATCCGCCGCCGTAACAATAAAAAAGGCGGCCCCTCCCCGCAGAGGCGCCGCCTCAGAGCGATAGTCACATTCGCTGAACTACCTACCAGCGGCTACCACCGCGGTCGCGCCCGCGAAATCCGCCGCCACCGCCGCGATCTTCACGCGGCGGCTTCGGTTGCGATTCGTTGACGCGCAGCTTGCGCCCTTCGACCTCGTAACCGTTCAGCGCGTCGATCGCTTGCTGAGCCTGGGCCCGGTCCGCTATTTCGACGAACCCGAATCCCTTCGACCGGCCCGTCATCCGGTCGATAACGACACGCGCCGAGGCAACCTCACCATGTGCCGCGAAAAGACCTCTCAGGTCGTCGTCTGTCGTTGAGTACGGAAGGTTGCCAACATAGATGTCCATGCTTGCGTTCCTTGTGTTTCCACTATCCAGCCATGTTGTTGCTTGCGTCGGTTGCATCAGAACCCATGGCCCGTTCTGCTACAACGGACATGTCACCATGCCCCGGAACCCCACCGCATGCACCACGCGCGCGCGCCGCGCAGGCAACGAGGAACCCCGAAGAGAGCCGAAAACCAGTTATGGGGGCATGATAATGGTATTCTGTTCTTATAGGCAAGGACAAAATGAAAAAAACTGGTAATCGGTTAGCCCGCCGCCCGCGCTTCGCACGGGAATGTAAATGAGGATAACTTTGATGTAAGTTATAGGCAAGTGGCAGGGGGGGGCGAGTCGATCGCGTTTTTTGTGTGTTCGCAGTCGCGGGCGTCCCCCCGCTCTGTGAAAGGCTGCTCGTGATTCCGATGCGCGGTTTGATTCCAAAGGATTGCACTTAAGCGGTTGCTTTCGGTAAAGTGACGGTAATGAGGTGGTTGGATTAAGACCAAATGTGAGCGACGTATGCTCCGGCGCTACGGAGCATTGTATTCCGAAAATGTCAAAACGAAGTGACAACAAAACACGGTGGTTGTTCTGGGGAGTTATTGCCCTTTTCCTAGGGCTGTGCTTTTGGCAGTCAGGCAGGCGGGACGGACATCTACCCGAAGGGGACGGACTGACGATCGTCCATCTGACCGACCTGCATCTGGATACACAGGGCAAGGTCATGCATACACCGTGGACGCACAAGATCGCAGTGGGCGGTTACCGGCTGCATCGGCCCTGCACCGGAAGAGCCTTTGAGTATCTGGAGCAGGCGGTCTCGCAAATTCGGAACACGATCAAACCGGATGTTGTTGTGATCACCGGTGATATTGTGAATCGTGGCGATGACATCGAGGCACTGAAACGCGGTGTTTCAATTTTGAGCCGTCTTCAGTGTCCGGTTGTCGTTACTCAGGGCGACCATGACATTTCGAGACGGAAGGAGAACAGCACGGTCTGGAACGATGTGTGCGGTGCGACGCACGGCTGTACGCTTGTCAATAGCACACGCTTTTTCTTTCTGCCGTTCGCGAAAGACGAGGCTGCCTTTGCCGATATTCTCCAAGCCATACGCACCGTTTCCGACCGGGACGAAGTGCATTTTTTCTGTCTGCACAGGATGCTGTGGGCGCCGCGTCTGATGGATGCTTTGGCCAGACGGTATCACGGGTGTTCTGTTCTTGATCCGGACAGGGAAAAGATCGTCGAGGCGATGGATGCCTCCGGCGCGCGATGGGTGGTGCTCTGCGGACACTCCCATACAGATCACCGCCGGACGCGGGGGAACGTCACTCAACTGTGTGCGCCCAGTTTGGCTGAACATCCACATGCTTTCCGCGTCATAAAGATCAAGGACGGAGAGGTCTTTTACAAGCTTGTGCGACTGGATAGGGGGCAGACCCAATGACAAGACCCGCAGCGCACAAAGTCCTCGTCATTCTGGATTTTGACGGCACACTCTACCGCGGGTTGTGCCCCGCGCTGTGTCGCGGTATCGCGAATGCTGACTTGCTGGTCGCGCTCTGCCTGATCAGTCTGTCGCAACCGCGCTGCTTCTTTCGGCTTATGCGTGAAGCCGTGCGGCTCCAGAAGCTACAGCGGCGGCTGACCCGTGCCTACGAGGAAAAGCGACTTAGCCTTTCTAGTGCAGACGGACGACTGATACGCTTTTTCGTACACAGGATAATGCCGTATTGCACGCCCGCCGCATTGGATCGGGCCGCAGCGCTGGTGTCGCGGTTGTGCTATCCGTCGGCCTGGCGTGCGCTGAGTGCTGTTCGTAGTGGTTGCGATTTTGTGGTGGTCAGCAAATCCTTCCATTTTCTTCTGGAGAAAGTTCGGCAGCGAGCGGCGGCGTGTGACGTGCATCTGCGAGTTATCGGCACGCGTGTACGACGTGGCGATGCGGGTTGGCGTGTGGAGGTGCCCATGACTCGCGAGGAGAAGGCTTTTCAGGTACGCGAGTTGTTGATGGACGGAGCGTATGGCCGGGCAGTGGTGGTCGGCGATACAGAGGATGACATCGGTATGCGCGATGCCGCAGCAGAGGCGCTGGGTGCCGAGAGCGTTGCGTTTATCGCTTTGAATGCGAAAGACAACGAGATCAAGGGCATCGCCGATGTTTCCTATCCCTCATGGAGACTAGTCGGGGTGTTTCTTAGGAGTTGGGTGGCAGAGGCTTAAAATTAGGAGGATCGTATGATGCGGAGCAGAACCCTGGTGTGTGTGATTGTGCTGAGCGCGGCGTTGGCCGCACAGGCTCAAATTGAGGCGGTCTGGCTGACTCACCGTTCGCCGACGCCTGATAAAACAGTCGTGAGTTGGAAGAGTGCGCGCCCTGGCCCTTCGCAGGTGTGCTACGGCACGGATTCCTCCTGTCCGCACGAGGTGCGCGTAGCCGGTGAGCAAACCATACATCACGTTGAAATCCCGACACCGCAGCGCGGCGCTGCCATTCATTACCGCGTGGCAACCGACGGGCAGCGTTCGGAGACGTTTGCGTTTCAGACCTGTCCGGAGGATGGCGTGCGCGTGGCGGTCGTCGGCGACTGGGCTTACGCCCGCCGGCCGAATTTGACCGCGCTCAAGGCAGACAAACCGCATCTGCTGATGACGGCGGGCGATAACGTGGCGCAGGTCGTCAACCCATCGCAACCGGGCGATACGCGCTACATCCAGCCTTATTTGAACTTGATCCGTTCCGAGGCCGAGCTTTTCGCGACAACGCCCTTTATGCCGATCACGGGTAACCACGATAAGCAGGTCGGTCCGCGCGAGAATAAACGCCCGGGCACCAGCACCGAGGTCTACGATATTGCGGCGACGGCTTTTCGCACGGTCTTTGCACTGCCTGATCCAGGCTGGCGCTGGGCTTTCACGATCCCGCAAGCTGACGCCACCTTTCTCGCGCTCGACCTGCATCATGTCAGCGACTTTGGCACCACCTTCCAGTCGTGTCACGACTACCACCGTGGCTCGGAGCAGTTCGACTGGTTTGATGCGCAAACCCGCGCGGCCTCTACCGGTTTTCTCGTGACGTTGATGAACGAGAAGAGCAGTTGCCGCTCACTGGAGCAAGGCGCATGGCACACGATGATCAGCCGTGGTACCTTGTGCATCACCGGTTTCGGATACTTCGCTGAACGTGCCGTGGAGAGCGATGGCTTCCCTTACTACAACACGTGCATGGCTGGCCCCGGCGATGTCTACCGCGATGCCAAGGCCGTGGTTTGCGAGCGTGTCTCCAGTTACCTGTTGCTCACCTTCGACCGGGCAGCCGGTCGCCTGACTGTGGAGTTGAAGCGCCTCGACGGCAGCGTGATCGACCGCCAGACCTATCCGCGACGGCGTTAGGGCGCGAGCCGTGAACCTAAAAGAGCGGTCGAACACCTTTCGGCGTTTGGCGTTCTGCATTCGTTTCACTTGTCAATGCCGCGTTTCGTGTGTTACAGTGCGACATCCTCTCTGCGTAATGGCAGGACGGATCGGCCATACGCAGACCACCAGAACAGATCCGTGATTAGGAGACCGTGAAATGAGTGATGTAACGAAGACAGCATGCTGTACCGCCGCGCAACCGTTGATGCAGGTGGTCTACGACCGGAACGTACACACCGTGGCGTCACATCGGCCGTTGCAGAAAACGATTCCGCTGGAGGGGTGCAGTGCCTTTGGCGGCAAGGGTGCCGACCTCAACCCCATCGATTTGCTTGCGATGGGACTGGCCAGTTGCCTGATGATCGTGATGGGGAAGACGGCTGAGGCGGAAGAGTTGGATATTGTCGGGGCGAAGGCCGACGTGAGTTATGACCTGGTAAATTACCGGATCGCCGCCATCAAGGTGGATATTCGGTTGCCCAAGAAGCTTGCCGCTGATGATCAAACCAAATTGGAGGTCGCCAGCAAGAAATGCCCGGTCTTCCTGGCGATTAACTCCGATGTCAAAGTGACCGTAAATTATCTCTGGCCCGAGTAAAAACTACTCGGCAGCCGCTTCAATGGCAAGCCGCGTGCGCTGCACCAAGGCGGACAGGGCTGCGTCGTCCATTTTGCTGGCGCGTTTGAAGTCGAACTCGGTCAGCGCGTCACGCAGGTTCGGAGCGAGGTCGCCCTTCGCACGCAGTACGCGGATCTTTTCGGCCTCTTCGATGCCGTCGCGCAGCATCTCCCAGCGTATCGACGAGCGCGGGCCGGGATAGATCAGGAAGGTGTCGCCGGCGGGCCAGGGGCCGAAGCTGGAGTCGAAGAGGGGATCGCGCGGCCAGTTGACAAAGGACCAGCGCAGAAAGCCGTCGAGGTTGTTGGCGGCTGCGTACAGTCCGAGCCAGACCGGTTCGGCTGTGGGGCTGAAGGTGAAGGTGTTGGGTCGGCGCGGACCGCAGCAGACGTAGAAGGTGGTGGTTTTACCTTGGGCGCGGCGCTCTACGACTTCTTTCAGGAACGGTTCGTCAATGTGCCCGATGAACTGGCAGTAGTTGGCGAGATCGATGCCTTTGAATTTACTTGGAGGCTGGTTGCCGGGCATGGCGATCTTGATACGCGGCGCGAATTTCTTGACGCAGTCCGCCGTAGCGCGGGTGTCTTCCGGTCCGCGCTCATCCATCGCGATGTAGGTGTCGTCCACCCAGCCTTTGCGTTTGAGGTGGCGCTCGAAGTCTTGTAGGAACGGCCCCCAGTATGCCTCGTGTTCGGGCGTGCCGGGCCGGACGACGGGGCGCACGATGTCGCCGGTCTCGCCGTCGGTGTAAGAAACGCGGTTGCCCCAAGTCGCCATGGTGTAACAATGGATGTGCGGCCCGACGCCGCAGCGCCGTCCGAAGGCGACGTACTCATCGAACAGCGTGTAGTCGAATGTCCAGCTTCCGTCCTTGTTTTTCAGACGCGGAATCATGGTGTGGTAGGCATCGAAGTTCTGGTGGTTCCACGGCAGGTCGGTGATGGTGACGGTCAGCGTCTTCTGACCGGCGTTACCTAGCTCGCGGTAGATCGGTTCGAGAAAACGGTAGTGTTCAGGCGAGAAGGGCTCGACGCCGTGATAGCGCGCAACGGCCCACGGATGCTGCCAGAGGTCGAGATAGAAGGCCCACTCCGCCGGGTCGGGCAGACGGGCATCGAGCACTTTCAATTCGAGCGGGAATGGGAGGTGGCGACCGCCTGCGCCGGTGACGGTGAGGGTGCCGCGATAGAGACCCGGCTTGGCGCGGGCGGGCACGGAGACGGTCAGCCAGACGGGGCGGAATCCTCCCGGTGGCAGATCGACCCGATCGGCGGTGTCGAGGATGTCGCCCATCGGTTTTTTGTCGGCCAGCACATAGCGGACGAAGCGCGGCATGACGGCCGACGCGGGGATTTCGGCGCCGCGCTCGTTCCGCAGCGCGGTGGCGCTCAGGCGCAGTTGCGGGATCGGGTCGGAGGACCAGACCACGAACTGGCCATGCACGCGCTCATTGCGCCAAGCAGTGGCGCGCCAGCATGTGTTCGACTCATCGCTTTGTGCGTTTTCTGCGGTGATGCGCTCCAGCGTTGCGCAACGGCCACGCAGGCCGGGCGAGACAGAAGCGGAGAAGACTTGGAATTCAACGATGTGGCCGCCGGCACCGCGCACGCTGCTGTCGGTGATGGTCACGCGCAGGTGGCGCGCCTCGACCGGCTGTTTGAACGGGACAATGAAGCCTTCTGCGGTTGCCGGTTTGTCGTTCTTCGTCCAGTCGGCCACGCGCGTCCAGTTGGTGCCGTCCGGTGAGGTCTCGATGAAGAAGGCGTAGACGCGCGGCTCGCCGTAGTAGAACCAGATGCGCGCGGCTTGCAGCGATGCGGGCTTCTGCATCTCGATCGTCAAGACGGCGGGGAGCTGTTCACAGGCCCAGTGGCCGTTCGCGTCGATTTTGCCATCGACCACAAAGTGGGGGCCGCGGTCACTCCATTGCCCCGAAACACTGAGCTTGGCATCGCGCAGTGGATTCGCCAGTTGCGGCGTGACCGCCTCATAGGTGAAGTAACGCCAGTCGAGCAGTGACGGGTCGGCAAGCCCTGAGCAAAACCATCCTGCCGCGAGTGCCAAAGCCAGCAATCGCCCTATACGTTGAATCGCAATCCGCATCAGATACCTCCTTCGTTTTGTTTTAGACGCCCCAGTACCACCATTAGACAAACGCGCAGACTGCCAGCACCGCCGCAATCGTGGAGGGACGCTAATCGACATGAAATCGCGAAAAAGTAATAGCATAACCGCGTTTTCACAGAATGCCAAGAGGGCAACGAAATATGTGCGCTTGTCTATAACCGTCAGAACGAATATCATTTCCAACGTGTGCGGGGGCTGTCCGCCTTCGCGAGGACAGGCTCGACAACACTATTGGACAAGAAGATGAAAATCATAACGGTAGTTTTAGGTCTTGCATTGCTCGTCGGGTGCGCTTCTCCTCAGGTCGGGCTCATTCAGTTCGACATGGCACAAATCCTTCGTGTCGCGGAACGTGAGATTGCAACCAAGTGTCCCGAGTTCAAGATGAATGAGTTCGAACCGCGGTGGGTGGACTACCGTGCCCGCGTGAATCCACAAGCCGAGGGCACCATTGGCATCTCTTATATATCCCGAGAACCAACGGGTGTGAAAGACTGGTGCTCGATCACCGGCGGACCGCCGTGCATTGCTCGCACCCACCGTTCAGCGAGCTTCGTGTTGACAGTGCAAGGTGAATTGGAGAAGCAGGACGTAAGCGAGTGGCGCGAATTTCAGGAATGGACGTACGTACGGTATTCAGAAGTTACCATCGTAGAGCCAAAGGAAGAGAAACCGTCCAATAAGGGTAAGGAGTGATTTTACGGTAGCCCTGAAGGGCGTGATAATCTTCTATGTCACGCCCTTTCAAGGCTCATAACGTACGGGGTACTCGCCGCCCCAAGCAGCGATGTTGGCGTTGTGTTGGACGGGCAGGTGGTTATTCGGCGCGCAACAGGAAGAAGCTCTTCTTGCCGCTGCGCAGGACGGCGAGACGCCCTTCAATCAAGTCGTCTGCCGTGAAACAGCGGTCGAGGCCGCCCGCCTTCTGGTTGTTGATGCTGAGGCCGCCCTGTTGTACGAGGCGGCGCGCCTCGCCTTTGCTCGTGGTCATGCCGGCTGCGGCGATGACTTCGAAGGCCGGTTTGCCGAGCACTTCGGCGGCCGGCAGGGAAGCAGAGGGGACGTTGGCGAAGATCGCTTCCAAGTCGGCGGCGGCAAGGCCGTCGAGCGAGCCGCCGAAGAGCACCTGCGTGGCTTGCTGCGCCACGGCAAGCCCTTTTTCACCGTGAACGGCACGGGTCAGTTCCTCGGCCAGCACTTGTTGCGCCTCGCGCTGTTCTGGCGCAGTGGCGACCGCCTGCTCCAACTCGGCGATGCGGGACAGCGGCAGGAAGGTGAAGATCTTGAGGTAACGGATGACGTCCGCATCCATCGTGCGTAGGAAGAACTGGTAGAAATCGTAGTAGGAGGTTTTGCGCGCGTCGAGGAAGATCGCGTTGCCCTCGCTCTTACCGAACTTTTTGCCGGTGCTGTCGCAGACCAGCGGGAAGGTCATGCCGAACACCTCTTGCCCCTCGATGCGCCGGACCAGTTCAGTGCCGGCCGTGATATTGCCCCACTGATCGGAGCCTCCGAGCTGCAGGGTGCAACCATAGGTCTTGTAGAGGTGGTAGAAGTCATAGCCCTGCATGATCTGGTAGCAGAACTCGGTAAAGCTCATGCCGTCCTCGGACTCCATGCGCTTCTTAACGCTGTCCTTGCTGAGCATGGTTCCCATGCGGAAGTAGCGGCCGATATCGCGCAGCAGGTCGAGAAAGGTGAATGACTTGAACCAGTCGTAGTTGTTGACGAGGATGGCCGGATTGGGAGAGGCCGGATTGAAATCGAGGAAGCGCGAGAGGTTCTCTTTGATGCCGACGAGATTGTGTTCGACCTGTTCCGCGCTGAGGAGGTTGCGCTCGGTGGATTTTCCGGAGGGGTCGCCAATGAGTCCGGTGGCACCGCCGACGAGTGCGATAACCTTGTGGCCCGCGCGTTGCAGGTGGGCCAGCGCCATGATGGTCACGAAGTTGCCGGCCTGCAGGCTGTCGTTAGTGGGGTCAAAGCCCGCATAGGCGGTCAGCGGCTTGTCCAGCGCTTTGGCCAACTCCGGGCTCGTCATGTCTTCAAATAGGTGGCGGGCTTTAAAGGTATCGAGGATGTTCATAGGGGGAGGGGATTGTAGTTTGTTGTCGAGTGAATCGATGGATTCGAAGGAATCGATTTAATCGAATTGTCGATTCTATCGATTCACCCGAAAAAAGGACGGGGCGCCTGTTGCCAGACGCCCCGCATGGCTTATTCGTCGGTGCCCGGACGCCACTCTTCGCTCTGCGCGAAAGCGTCGTCGAAGGCAGCCGCCAGACCCACCAGATTCTCGCCCGGCTTGAGGTCTGTGATGCTCAGGTCGCGCGTCAATTCGGCGATCTGGCTCTCGTTCATGGTGACCGCCCTGATGCTCAGGCCGATGCGGCGTTCGTCGCGATCGATCTTCACGATGCGCGCCTCGACATCCTGCCCGACCTTGAGGGCGTCCTTGACCTTCTCCACGTGCTGGTCACTGATCTGGGAGATGTGGACGAGCCCGTCCACGCCATCCTCGAGTTCAACGAACGCGCCGAAGGAGGCGATCTTGGAGACCTTGCCGGTGACGATCTGGCCGATGGCGTAGCGGCTGGCGATCGTGTTCCACGGGTCGTCGCTGGCCTGCTTGAGGCCCAGACTGATGCGCTGATCGGCCGGATTGACCTCGAGCACCACCGCGTCGACCTGCATCCCCTTCTGGAGGACTTCGCTCGGGTGGTTGATCTTGCGCGTCCAAGACATGTCAGAGACATGGATCATGCCGTCGATGCCCTCTTCCAGTTCGACAAAGGCACCGTAGGTCGTAAAGTTGCGGACCTTGCCGCTCACGCGGCTGCCGACCGGGTAACGATCCTGCACCGTGTCCCACGGGTTGGCCTCGGTCTGACGGATGCCCAACGCGATCTTTTGGTTTTCGGCGTCGATGCTGAGCACTACCACGTCGACCTCGTCGCCAACGCTGAGCATGTCAGAGGCGCGGGCCACGCGCTTGGTCCAGGAGAATTCTGAGACGTGCACCAGGCCTTCGATGCCGGGTTCGATCTCGACGAAAGCGCCGTAGGGCACCAGATTGACTACCTTGCCGCGCAGACGGCTGCCGACCGGATAGGTGTCGCCGATGTTTTCCCACGGATTCGGTGTGGCCTGCTTGAGGCCCAATGACACGCGCTCGCGCTCCATGTCGACCTCGAGGATGATCACGTCGAGTTCATCGCCGACCTTGAGCATCTCGTTCGGGTGCTTGATGCGGCCCCAACTCATATCGGTAATGTGCAACAGACCGTCCAGCCCGTCCAAGTCCACGAACGCACCGAAATCGGTAATGTTCTTGACGCGGCCGTGGCGCATCTGGCCCTTCTCGATGGTGCCGAGCAGTTCGCGCTTCTTTTCTGCCAGACGCTCTTCGATCAACTCACGGCGCGACACAATGATGTTACGGCGTTCGTTGCTGATCTTGATGACTTTAAATTCGCTGGTCGTGCCCAGATAGGGGTCGGGGTCATGCACAGGCGTGACATCGACCTGCGAACCGGGGAGGAAGGCGTCCACGCCGTCCACGTTCACGATCAAGCCGCCACGCACCTTGTTGCGAATGGTGCCTGTGACCACGCCGCCTTCCGTGTATTTGGCCAGAACCGCATCCCAGCGCAGCTTCTCATCCGCGCGGGACTTGCTCAGCACCACCATGCCGGAATCGCTCTCAAGCTGTTCCAGCAGCACATCGATTTCATCGCCCGTCTTGATCTGGGTCGGGTCTTCAAACTCGTTTATTGAAACCACGCCCTCTGATTTGTAACCAATATCAACGAAAACTTCGTTGCCTTTGATACCGCTGACTGTACCCTTGATGATGGAGCCGACCGTGAACTGATTCATCGTCTGGTCCAGTGCTGCCGCCATTGCGTCATAGATCGGACCGGTCTTTGCTGTTGCGGTCGTGGGTTTACGGATTGCCATGTGGATTGTGTTCCCGTCCGCCGGAGAATTTATTGTGCGAGGCACGTTGCGCGCCGTTGCGGCGTCGCGATGTCCGGCTGACGTTTGTTTTGAGGTTAGTTAGTCTGTGACTGTTTGTGAGGGCCGCGTGACCGGTCACCCGACCGGGACGTACCACTCGCTTCTGCCCGAATCACGGGCAAGAGATAACTATATTAGCAAAAACGAACCGCGCCAACAAACCGAAAAAATGAAAAATCGGCGCGTAGGGTATTCTGTTTCAAAGACGGTCGGTTCCCATTGACTCATTGTCTCATCCTCCCGCATACTAAAGGGGCGTCAGACGAGATAAGGAGCGGCGGATGAGACGGTTTCGGAGAAAAATGGTTTGCGGTGGCTCTTGCAAAACCTTTCGTGGCATGGGCGTCTCGCCCATGAAACACGGGCAAGATGCCCGTGCCACACCTGCAAGCAAAAGGTTTGGCAAGAGCCTTTACGTGATGATGATAGGGGTTCTGTTGTTCGCGGGGTGTCGGTCTGACAAGGGTGGGGACTTTCAGGCGGATGCGCCTAAGGATGGCGTCACGTTTTATGTCTCAACCAAGGGTAACGATGCCTGGTCCGGCAGTTTGCCCAAGCCGAATTGGACGGGAACGGATGGGCCATTCGCCACAGTGACCCGCGCGCGCGATGCCGTCCGTGCGCTGAAAGCGTCAGGACCGCTCTCGGTACCGGTGACGGTTCTGTTGCGCGGGGGCCGCTACTACGTCACCGAACCGCTCCGGTTCGGGGCGGAAGACTCGGGAACCGAATCGTGTCCGGTCACGTACGCCGCATACCGAGGGGAAACGCCCGATCTGATCGGTGGTCGGCAATTGACTGGGTTCCAGTCGGCGAAAAACGGGCAAGTGTCGCTTGCGCTGCCTGAGGTCAAGGCAGGCACATGGTCGTTCCGGTCGCTGTTCGTCAACGACGAGCGGCAGGTCCGGGCACGCTTTCCAAACATCGATCCTGCCGATCCGTACCGGCGGGGCTTCTTGTACAACGGCGTCCGCAGTGGGTTGGGGAATGTGGTCGGCTGTATCCATAACGCCGGCGATTGGATGGAGTACAAGATGACGGTTTCTGCCGCTGGCGATTACACTTTCTGGATGTTTTACGCGGCGATGAACAACAGCCCCTCGATGAAGGCGGGTATGTCGGAGCGCACCGAATTGATCGTGGACAACGGCACGCCGATCCCGCTGCAGAACCTGCCCGATACGGGTGGGTGGAGTGGTATTTGAATCGGCAGACCGGCGTTCTAAGCTACATGCCCAAACCGGGCTTCACGGAAAAATCCGAAGTGATCGCGCCGACTGTGAAGCGAATCTTTGACATTCAGGGTGTGGATGGAAAAGAGCCGGTGACGTACCTGCGTCTGTCCGGGCTGATCCTCCGCTGCACGGATTGGGAGTTGGGTGATGGCAGCGCCGGGTACGGCATGGGCAGTGACGGGGTGGTGTATCTCGGAAATGCCGAGGGTTGCGTAGTGGAAAATTGCGAGTTCCGCAATACCGGGAAATATGCGGTATGTATCAAGGGCGGTCGCAGAAACCGTGTCGAGGGGTGCGAGATCGCGCACAGTGGTAGCGGCGGTGTGCTGATCCTCGACAGTTCCGGCAACACGGTGACCGACAACCATGTCCACCACTGCGGCGAGGGCTATAAGCACAATGGCGGCGTAGTCTTGCAAGGACCCCAGTCATCCGGGAATACGGTCTCTCACAATGCGATCCATGACACGTCGCGCTACGGTATTTCGCTGAAGAACGCTGGGAGCACCAACGTGGTGGAATACAACCGGGTTCAGAATACCAATCTGGAAACATACGACACCGGCGGCATCGAAGTCACCCAGGGGAACCGCGACTTCCGCTCCGGCA
>DAOTMQ010000063.1:0-16379 GCA_035450385.1 Kiritimatiellia bacterium
TTGACCCGCGCCACCAACTCCTCGCATAGCCGCCCCGCAACACGCGGGTAGCGCAGCACATTCGCACATTGGAAAAAGCGATTACTATGTAACCCGGAACGCAGTTCAAAATGTCCACTCAGCAAAGCCCCAGTCTCTTCCAGTACCTTCAATACATCAGCGTCGTTCATCGTCTTGCCCTTTCTTCTTTCAATCCGAGGCTTTTGCAAAACCCCTCGTGGCATGGGCGTCCCGCCCATGAAACACGGGCAAGATGCCCGTGCCACAACTGCAATCAGGGGTTTTGCAAGAGCCTCAATCCATAATACGGCCGTCGCGAATCGACACGCGCCGTTCTAGACGTTGCGCGCATGCTTCGTCATGCGTCACCACGATCAGCGTCGCACGCTCTTCGCGATTCAACTCCAACAACACATCCATCAACTCCGCGGCATTGCGCCGATCCAGCGCGCCAGTCGGCTCATCCGCCAAAATCAGGCAAGGACGCATCACCAGTGCGCGTGCCACCGCAACACGCTGACGCTCGCCGCCCGAAAGCTGGCCCGGAAAATGGCTGCATCGATCAGCCAAGCCCACCCGCGCCAACAACGCGTGGGCGTGCGCGGCCCGCTCCTCTGTCACGTCTGCGCCCCAAGCCGGCACCAGCACATTCTCCAGCGCTGTCAACTGCGGCAACAAATGGTGCGACTGAAACACAAAGCCCACCTCGCGATTACGAAACGTGCATTGCGCGCGTTCATCCAAGTCTGCCAAGTCTCGCCCATTGACGCGGATTTCACCGCTGTCAGGCCGATCCAACGCACCGATAAGCTGCAACAGTGTGGTCTTACCCGATCCCGAAGGACCCGTCACGGCCAGGCTCTCTCCCGCCGCGACCTGCAACGTGAGCCCCCGCAGCACCTCCACCGGCACGCCGCCAGGCATCGTGAATATTCGCACAACCTCCGTCACCCGCACATCCGCGCCACCGCTCACTGCCCGCCTCCTTCCACGCACACGAGCGACTGATCGGCCACGCACACAATCGCACCACGCGCACCTATCGTCAAACCGTAGGCATCATCACCGAGGGCGATACGCTTCACGTTCCGTTGCTCCGGTGCCACCACGCACAACTCGCCCCCGCACAACGCGAAGATGCCGTCATCCGTGGACACCAGTTCGCCCGCCTCAGATGTGCCGAGCGTCACACGCCCCGTGACCTGCAATGCATCGCCGTCCAACCGACAAAAAACAACCTCGCCCTCCGGCGTGCCGGTGGCGATCTCACCGTCGGACGTCATCACCGGCGTAGCAAACGCCTCGCTCTGCGCGACAACCGTCCGCGCCACCAGTTTCAGCGCGACCGGATCAACCGCCACCAAATGTCCTTGGCGCGTGCCACCGACCAACCGTCCGTCCGGCAACGCCAACAAGCCGCCTGCCATCTGATCGTCCGCCCCGACTTCGATCTTACCGTGCGCCGCCCCCGTGGCCGCATCAAACAGATACACCGCGCCGTCACAATTGCCGTACGCGATCCGCCCCTGCCACACCACCGGTTCACCATCGCAGCGGTTGGTCGGCTCACCGCTCCAGATCACCGTACCGTCACGCATCCGCAGGCAGAAGAGTTGTCCGTCAGCCTGCGACATCAACCAGACAACAGGCTCGCGATTGACAACGCCGACACGCGGCGCACGCAGAAAAAGCCCTTCAGTCGTACGCGACCAAACCGTACGACCGTCTTCGAGTCGCAGCGCGATCACCTCACCCTTTCTCGATGCAACAATGGCGATCTCATCTGCCACAGCAGCGGCCGCCTCAAACACCTGGTTGGAGAAAGCCGCACGCCACCGCACCGCACCATCGCGCCCCAGCGCCGTCACACCGCCCGCCTCATCCGCCACGATCCAGCCCTCCGCCGCCGCGCAAGGCGGTGCCGGTCGAGCCGCGAACGGCACACGCCACCGGACGGCAAAACGAGTACCCTCGCCCGCATCACGTTTTGACTCACAACAGCAGCACGCCTTCGAAGCGGGCGTCGCAGTACGCGACGGCATCCAGAACGCAACCCACAATGCGCACACGCAGGCGGCGGCAAAAAAAAGCGGCAGGAGAAACCGGCGCAATCGGTTAGTGACAGGAGTCATGCGAGTCGAGTGCGTGTTTTGTGTGTACGCAGTCGGGAGCGCGAACGTCCCTACACTTCGTCCAAAACACTTCGTCCCTACACTTCGTCGCTGGCGCAATCGACTAGGTGTGGAGACTAAGTGTAGTCGACTAAGTGAGGGACTAAGTGTGTCTTCGTTGCTCACACTTCGTCGCCGACGCAATCGACTAGGTGTTGAGACTAAGTGTAGTCGACTAAGTGTGAGGATCAAGTGTGTCTCCGCGCACAGCGCGGAGAGAAAGCGGTGCCGCGACCCGCGCACAGCGCGGCTCTTGTCGCCGCACTCCAAATTTAGCCGCCACGCCGCACACGGCACAACAATCATGTAAACCTCCACGCGAGAATCACCTGTCCGCGAGCTTCACCGCGCGCCGCGCTGCGTTTCAAAGCTCGCTCCAGCACCGCTGTCGCTTCGCTGGCGGGCGACAGCAACAGCACATGCACCACCGCGCCCGCAGCATCGGTTTCCACAAAAAACTGGCTCTCCCCACTGCGCACGGGCAACGGATCGGTTGGCGGTGCAAACGTAAAACCGACATCTCGCAAACTTCCGCTCACGACCGCCACCACACCGGTACGCGCATCAGGCAGAGGACGCACAAAGGGATCCTCAGGAAATGTGGCCGCATTGATCGCGGGTAACGTCTGCGCCAATGGTTCGACTGCCGCGGGCGCCCAGACACCGGGATAACGAACCCCCTGTTCAAGAAAGACCGGCGGACGCTGCTCCTCGATCACATCGAACACGCCCAATTCGATATCGGCGGCAACACCGCCCGGTGCCGCCCACGAAGCACGCATATTGGCCAATGCCTGCGCGGCTTCCTCCGGTGCCAGTATGACATACGCGGCGCGCGGATCGGGAGGCGGTGCAAGCATACGCGGCTCGAACAGCACGGCATCGACCGGCAACTGCCACCATAACATCGTACTCAAGCCAAGCAGCGCGAACGCCTGCCACCAGAAACGCAGCGGGCGACGCGCCGCACGCGCCCTGAAACGCTTTCTGTCCTGGCTTTTCCGTTTCATGCCCTCTCCATGCGTCACAACCGGTTTACTCCGGTTTTTCCGCCACATTGACCTGCCGCATGCCTGCCTCGCGCGCCACATTCACGAAGCGCATCACATCACCGTGCGGCACACGCTTGTCCGCGAGCAGCAGCAGCTCGCGGCTGCGCCCCAACGCCATGCGGTTCCTGAGCCGTTCGGCGAGCATCGCCATCTGATCCTCATCCTGCGACACATAGCGGTCGTCATCGAAAAAAATGAGTGTCTCTTCGCTACCGGACGTGTCGCGCGGTACCACAATCATGAGCGCGGTCAGCGAACGTCGCGCCCCTTCCCGCAGCGGCGCGCGCGGCAGATCAAACGCCACGCCCGGAGTGACCGCCAACTGGCCATGCACCGCCAGCAGCAACACCACTAAGATTACCGCATTCACCCACGGTACAGCCCCCAACATCGTCCGTGCCCAGACACCGCCAAAGCGGTAGACACTGCGGTGCTTGCGGACCTGTCGGCTCCAACTCTCTTTGCGTTCGGACATCAACATGGCGCAATCCTCACGGCGTCGCGTGTTCCTGCTTTGTGATGTAAGCTACGATTTCGGAGGCGCACGCCTCCATGTCCAGCACAATGCGTTCGATGCGCACCATCAGCATCGTGTACATCACATGGCAAGGCACGGCCACCAGCAGACCGGCAACCGTCGCCACCAGCGCCTGCATCAAACCTGCCGTCAAGTCCGTACTCTGCACGACCGGTGCCTGCGCATTCATGGTCTGTACGATACGGATCACCCCTAGCAACGTGCCCAGCAATCCCAACAACGGCGCGATCTGGCAGGTAACGGCGAGTGAAGCCAAGCGCCGTTCCAGGCGCGACATCTCGGCGCGTCCCGTGTTGTCAACTGCCTCGCGCAACGCCTCATGCGAACTCTGCCGGTGACGAATCGCGGTCAGCGTCACAGCCGCCACCGGGCCGGGCGTCTCCTCGCAGATCATCATGGCCTCATCAATGTGACCATTCTCCAGAACGTTGCACACACCCTTGAGAAAGTCATTGTAATCGATCTGCGCCCGCCGCAAGTGCAGCAACCGCTCGAAAAACACAATGACCGACGCAATACCGAGAGCAACGATCAACCAAAAAACCGGCCCGCCCTGTCCCATCATACTCACGCGCCTCCCGTCCTTTTACCACGCAACCTTTCAATGCGCTGGCGTGCCTCATCTGCGCCCGGCACGCCTGACTGTACCACCCGCTGCAGCACGCGAATCGCCTGATCGGAGTGGCCTTTTTGTTCATAAAGTTCCGCGACCGTGAAGCCCGCGCGCACAAAGAGGCCGGTGCTGCGCTCGTCAAACCAAGTGCCACGCGTGCGCTCGTTCAAAAATCGGACAATCACTTCGGTATAATACTGGTCGATCGCCTCATCGATCTGCTTCAATTTTTCAAGACACCGGCCCGCCTTAAATTGGAGTTGCAGCATCAGGGAAGGGGTCAGATTGTTCTGCGTCAACATCTGCCGGTAGGCCGCGAGCGCCTCGCGGTAACGCATGCTGTTGCCGGCACCCATGGCAAAAAGTGCGTCCCCCTTGCGCAGCAGTGCCAGCCGCGCCCACTCGCTCTCTGGTGACTGGGTGATGACTTGATCAAGCAGCAGCACCGCCTCATCGTAGCGTGCGAGTTCCATCAAAGCATCCGCCTGCACCAGCAGTGCCTCCGACAGGCGCGCGCTCTGCGGACAGGCACGTACCATGCGCGTGACCAACTCGATCGTACCGGTGAAATCATTCGCGGCAAAAGCCGCGCGCGCGGCCCACACCAGCGCGGCATCGGCCCAGCGGCTCGTCGGCCAGCGATCGGAATAATCGAGAAAGAAACGCCGCGCCTCCGCATAGCGCCCGCGGTTGAAATCAAATTTCCCCAGCCACAGCATCATGTCTGAGAAACGCGGCGACTCGGGAAAATCAAGCAGAAATGAGGCGGCGGCGGCCCGCGCCTCTTGATCGCGCCCAAGTCCGTACAGGCAAAGCGTCATCATGAAACGCGCCTCGTCACGCCGTTCCGGCGCATTCTCGGCCACTGCGGCGAAATCCTGCATCGCCGCTTCAAAGCGGTAGGCGCGGTAATGCGCCTTGCCGCGCCCCATCCAGGCATCCGCACGCACCGGCTGTTGCGTGTACGTATCCAGCACCGACTTGTAGGTGCGCACTGCGTCATCAATGTCACCCGCCTCCGTCTGCATCGCCGCCAGACTGAGCAGGGCTTTGGGCGCGACGGCATGATCGGGATAGGTGTCCGCCACCAGCCGGTACCGTGCGCGTGCCTCACTGTCCAAACCGGCCCGCTCCAGTGCGTCGGCACTCTGATACAGTGCCCGAACGGCCAGTGCGGAGTGCGGGAAATCATGCGCCAACGTCGCATAGACCTGCGCGGCCTCCTTGTAGCGCTCCTCGGCCAGAAGAGCATCGCCCTGCTTGAAGAGGCACTCCGCTTTCACGGCCGGATCGCTGACCTGCTGCGCGGCACGTTGAAACGCGCCGCCGGCCTCGGTGTAGCGGCCGAGTTGCATCAGCGCCCAGCCACGTCCCTGCAACACATCGGCATCATGTGAGGACGACGGATAGGTCTCCAGAAAAATGCGGTACTCAGAGGCTGCCCGTTCAGCCCGCTTGGCCTGCAAGAGCGCGTCAGCCAGCTTGAGGTGTGCACGCATCGAGGCCGGATGATCAGGAAATTCGCGCACCAACGTCTTCACCAAGCTTTCGCCCTCGTCGATCGTGGTGGATGATCCGCACAGGAGATCGCCCAAATGGAAACCCGCCAAACGCCGCGTTTCCGGTGCTTTGGCCCGTTCATAGGCCGAACAGGCATACGCCACCGCTTCATTGGTCTTGCCGCTGTCGAAGGTGAAAACACTCATCTCGACCAATGCCTGAACACGCGCCGTTTCGGTCGCCCGTTCATTCATGGCAAGCTGGTTGAGGAGCATTGTCGCTTCGGCGCTACGCCCCTGGCGCATCAGGATCCTACCGCGCAACAATGCGCCGTCGTAAACAGCATTGCCGGCCGCCGCACCCAGTTCCGCCTGCATCTTGAGCACTTCCAGAGCCGCATCCGCGCGTCCGGCCTGATCCAAAGTCCCGGCCCATTCCAGCGCGTTCTCCGCACGCGTCTGCACATTGGTTGAACCACGATCGACCTCGGCGAAGAGCTTGAGGGCTCCCTCCAGATCACCGCCCTCGCGACGCGCGCGCGCCGCCGTTCGCCGCAAGGCATCCGTATAGGGCGATCCCGCGCCCACCGCCGCTTCCGCCGTACGCGCCGCGTCAAGCGGCCGGCCGGTATGCAGGTACGCCACAGCCCGCCAATAGGCCAAAGCGCTGTCGGTCAACGTCTCGCGCGTCGCAGCGTCCACATGCTCCAAGCGCTCCAATATCTCGGGATAGCGGCCTTGTCCCCGCAAGGCCTCCAGCAAAATCAGCAAGGCTTGAGCGGGCGACTCACCCGCCGCCAACGCCTTTTCGGCGTGCGTCTGCGCGAGCGGATAGAGCTTGTCGTGCAAGGCCGCGCGCGCCGTGGTCAACTCCCCCGCCACACCCGCACAACACCAACACGCAAGCACTACCGCCACCATCTGTCGCATGATACAAGGCACGTTCTTACGATCCCTTTCAAGGCTGTACCGGAACCACCGCAAACAGGTGCGGTACCGGCTTACGCGCCGCCCGCGCCTGACGATCCAGGTCAGCCACCTTTTCAATCACTTCGCCGCGCCGCTCCCAGGCCTTGAGATACTCCGGAACCTTAGACTCATAGTACCCGGTCTTGCCCATCTTTGTCTCGGCATATACCCGGACAGCCGCCAGATCATCGGGGTCCACTTTGCGGTGGCGCAGGAACCAGCGCACCGCCGCATGGTTGCGCAGCACGGTCTCGGTCGAGCGGCGCGCCTCGTTAAGCTGCGCTACGGCCCGCGCCTGACGAGCCTGCGGCGTCGCGTCATTGAAAGCCAGATTCACGCCTTTGGCCAACGCCCCGGCGTCGAACTGGCCGACCGCGGCACCATCAATCCGCAGTTCGTATCGGCCGGGCGCCAATCCCCGCACCGTCAGAATCTCCTGATTGAGTTCGCGCTCGATCGGTACCCACGCCAGCAACGGACGCGCCGCCGGATCGACCGGGAAAGGCAGCGCCTGCTCAAGCACCGTAAAGGACCATCCGCCGTCCCGCTTTTCAAGTCCGGTGACCGTCGCGTTTTCACTCGCCGCCACCCGGCCCGCCGCCGCGTCGATCTCAACGTTGGCGACCAGCGCCGGTGCCCCCTGCGCCTTGAGAAGCAACCAAGCCATCATCAGATGCCCCGGCGCACCGGGATGCACACGGTCAGGCCCGATGATCGTGAAGGCCGGATCCGACCGCTGCCGCTCAAGGTTGAAAGCGGTCATCGGCGCATGGAAATCGACGACCGTACCCTTGTTTTGCGCCGCCAGTTCGCGGACGATCTCCGCGCACCGCGCCAGCCCGTCGTTACACCCCGGCTGGTTGTTGTTGCGGTCGTTGACCCCGGTCTGATCGAACGGCGACGGCGTGACAAACAGCAGACGCGGCTCCCCCGCCTCGGCACGCAAACGTGCGGTGAGCCGCTCCATGTTGGCGCGGTACCTCTCCAGCGCCTGCCGCTGGGCGGTCCGTTGCTGTTCATTGGGCTCCGCCACATAGTTGCCGCGGCCCACGTCGTTCATGCCGAACATGACAACCACCGCAGTCGGCTTATTGGCAACCACGTCGTCCGCCAGCCGCCCCTGTGCGCCGCCCGCTGAATCGCCGGAAACCCCAGCGTTGACGAACCGCACCGTACGGTCAGGAAAACGCGTCAGATAGTAGTCGTAGACGTAACTGTGAAAACGCCCACCGTGCGTAATACTATCGCCAAAAAAGCAAACCGTCTCACCGTCTTTGAAAAGATCGGCGCGCGCGGAACAGACCAGCAACGCGCCGATCAATCCGGAAAGGAACCGTTTCATGCATAATCTCCGGACGGCCGCAACGGCATCTTTGCCGCCCGACCATCAACACAGCGTGCATTTTGCCATGTTCCCCGTCTCCGGTCGATACCAAAGCCGCTTTTCTATGTCGTCACTTCAGGTTTGCCCGGCACAGCGGCCTTGAACTCCGGCATCATCGGCACGTCGCCCTTTTCAAAATCGGCCGCCGTGATCGGATGATTCATGGAGTAGAAGGGAGAGTCCTTGTTTTCGAGCAGATCGCTCATGCGCACCATCTGGCCGGTATAAGCGGCAAGCGTGCCGATCATGCCGGAGGCGGTCGCCATCGCGATCTGCTCGCCCTCATGCAGCAGGTTGCCGCTGAGCAGCCCCTCCAAAAAGTCTGAGTGCTCCATGGTGAGCATGTTGTTGTCACGGCCTTCAATCGCCTTTTCGTCGAACGGGAACGGCTCGCTCGTACCGTTAGGCCGCAAGATTTTGCTGCCCAGCACGTCGATCTGGCCTTCAGTGCCGCTCAACACCGCGCAGCAACGATCGAAACAGCCGTTGATCTGACGCGCCACCGTATGCACATGCAACCCGTTGCCATAATCGTAGTCAATCCCGAAACAGTCGTAGGTATTGCCGGTCGAACGCTGGTGGCGCGCCCCGATGCCCATCGCCTGCTTGGGCAACCGCCCGATGAACCAGTTGGCCAGATCGATCTCATGCACCGCTTGCTCTGTCAGGTGATCAGAAGACATCTCGCGGAAGTGGTACCAGTTGTTGGCCAGATACGAAGCGTTCGTGTCCTCCGGACGGCGCTTGCGCAGATAGTTGGCAGGGCTCATCGCGCCATGGCAACGGTAGACCACGCCACCGCGAATTTCGCCGATGACACCATTGCGCACCGGCCCGATCATCCGCAAAGCACGGTTATTGTGACGGTGGCACGTCCCGGACAGGATCGACAGCTTGGCCGCCTTGGCAGCCTCCACCACCTGCAAGAAGTGACGCAGACCCGCCGGATCGGTCGCAACCGGCTTCTCCGCGAAAATGTGCTTGCCCGCCTTGACGCACGCCTCGGCATGCCGCGCGCGGAAGATCGGCGGCGCGCACAACAGAATGATCTCGGCATCCGACTCCATGAGCTTCAGATATCCGTCGGCACCACCGAACGCGAACTTCTCGTCGCATCCGTTGGCGCGGCATACCGCCGCCGCCTTGTCTTTGAAAAAGTCGGCCGCACCGACCATCACCGCCTTATGACCCAGCCGCGCAGCGGCGGCTGTGATGTCACGGGCCGCACCTGATCCGCGTCCTCCGCAGCCGACCAGTGCAAACTTGAACACACGCTGCCCCTGGCCCAGCGTGATGGAAGGCGCGGCGGCCAGCGCCGCGCCGAAGGCGGTCGTTCCCTTGATAAACATACGACGATTCTGCATTGTTTCTTTCCTCTTACTGTGTTCTGATTCTCTTTCCAACAATTATCAATCCCGGGGGCTCTTGCACCCCCCCTCGTGGCATAGGCGTCTCGCCCATGAAACACGGGCAAGATGCCCGTGCCACACCTGCAGGCAAGGGGTTTTGCAAGACCCTTCCCGATTAAAAACCGCACGACCGGTGATCGTTCAGACGTCTAGGCACCCTGTCCAGCGAAAAACCGATCCATCAGCGCGCTGTGCTCGGCGTCGGTGTATCCGCCGCTCTCAATCGTGACCCAGCCGTTGTAGCCGACCTCGTCGATCACCTTGCGCACCGACACCCAGTCCACACTCCCCTTGCCGATCGGCACGAAGTCACCGTCGTTCTTCTTCGCGCGGTCGATCTTGAAGTCCTTGATGTGAAGCCTGACAATCAACGGTCCCATGGCCCTCAGCCACTGCTCCGTGGGCGCGTACTTCACATGGTTGCCGAGATCCAGATAGGCGCGGATCCGGTCATGCTTGAACAGACGCACAAACGCCGTGGCAAAGTCCGGCATCACCCACATGCTGTTCCACACGTTCTCAAGCCCGATCGTGATACCATTCTCGACCGCCACCGGAATCAGCTCTTCCACGCCCGCGCGCGCCAGATCCGACGCCCGGTTGTGCGTCGCGATGTAATCGGCGAAGGGCGCGTTGTCACCTTCCACAACCGACTTGATCTGACAGGTCGCCGGATCATACACGATCTTGAACTGCGTCGGATTCGGTATCGTTCCCCCCATACGGAGGCAGGGCACGAGCAACATGGCATCCGCGCCATAGGCAGCCGTCACACGGATCAGGCGCTTGATATCTTCGATCGACCGGCGGCGCGCCTCGGCGTCCGCATTACCGAAGTCGGCCCAGCCGGCCATGAACGAATGGATTTTGACGCCGTGCTTCTCCGCTATGGCGCGTCCCTTCTGCGCATCCTCAAGCGTGACATCCTTCTTGGTCAGTTCCACGCCCGGGAAACCCGCCTTGGCAATCCGCTCGCAGGTCGCATCATCGGCCACGGAGGCGATCAACGCCTTCTGCAGCCGGGTCTTAAAATTCGCCTGTCCGGCCGTCCAGCCCCGCAGCGGCATCCCCGCCGCCACGCCCGCCGACGCCACTCCTTGCACAAACTCACGTCTGGTCATCTCGATCCCCTTCCTTAGCAGTTACGTGCCTTCACTCTAAAGCCCGTCCAAATCTGTGCCCGGAGTTTAGAGGTTTAGGCTCCGAATGTCAACGTCCTGGCGATCCGGATCCAAGTTTCCTTTGGATCAGGCTTTCGGCCAAGGCTGCGCCCGCAGGCGTGAGCCGCCCGTTGGATACCAGCGGCTCATCGTAGTCAAACGTCTGGAAGGCGGTGAAGAGATCAACCGTCTCGACGCCGTGAGCATCTGCGACACGCACCACCATCTCGGCGTACGGCCGCGCCTCTGCCGCGTGCGGACAGGGCTCCGCGCCCGGTTGGCAACCGCAACCCGGCAGCACGTCGAACGGCGGTGGCACGACCAACACCACACGCGGATTGCCACCGGCCGGACCGGCGAGCAGACCGGTCAGAGCGGACAGACGGCGTTCAAAGCCGCCGGTGCCCCCCTCGCGGCTGAGTGACAACAGCGACGGGGCAACTACCGCCGCCGACGCCGGCATGATGTCGTTCAACGAGGCAAGCGGCAAAAGCAACGATGTGCCCGAGGCGGCTTCGTGCTCCTCAATCTCCCGCAGGTCCAGCACCCGCCAGGGCAGTGCATCATCGCGATCTGCGGCGACATCATAAATAAAACCGTCCAGCAGCACCACGCCATTCGTACCGGGAAGGACAACCGTCGACTCCACCGGATCGCCGCGCGACGCCTTGGAAGCGACCAGCACGACAAACTCATCGCCGCACTTGAGCGTCTCACCGGACACCGCATCTGGCAGGCAAGTGAACGGCTCGCGCAGGAAACGCGCCGCGCCGTGGTTGACCTCGACATCGTGATGGCGCAGCGACCAAGAGAGGCGCGCCAGCGTCCCGGCCTCCATCTCGTTGAGATGGACGCGCGCCCAGCCCCTGTCCGTCACCAGTTGGTCGGTGCGGTTCGTGCGCGAACCGTCGGTGAACTCAAAATCACAAACCAGATCATACGGCAAACCATCGGCGGCCGTCGTGCGGATGCGGATAATCGGATGCACACGGTCATCCGCATAACAGGCGGCGGGGATGCCGGTGATACGCGTCGACACCTCGGCCTCGGACCACACCGGGCCCTCATAGGCGAGGACGGTCTCATAGCCCGCTGTCTCGCCACTGGCCGCCGCAGCGGTCACCGTCACGCCGGCCGGTAATTGGCTCTTTCTGAAGACGGTCGCCAACGTCCCGCCACTTCCCATCTCCTGACCTGTGCGCACACGCCAATGCGCAACATGATTCGTGCCCCAACAGGATGAAGCGTCCTTGAGTGTGAAAGGCACGAACACCTCATCGACACCGGCAAAACGATACGCGGCACCGCTCTCGGCGGTCGCGAAAGGATGTATGATACGGTCGAGCGTTTCCCAGCGGCCCTCACGCAGGTCGCCGCCGGTCAGCATGACCATGTTGGTCGCCGCGCCCGGCTCGTCCGCACGTTTCCAGGCGAGCCCGGTGTCGATCTCCTGACGGCAGACCGTGCGCACCTGCAAGCGGCGCAAACCGGACTCCAGCGGTACATCCTCGCCGGAGGTCCACTTGTCATACGGTTGATGCGCCGGATGCTCCAAGACCGGACGGCCATCAATCAACAGCCAGGCCGGAGCCACACCAGCCAAACCGAAGCGGTAGCGGCCAGCGGCGGGGATCACCAGCCACGTCTGCAGGTCAACCAAGTGGTTCTTGCGCGTCCAATCACCGCGATACCAATCCTTGAAGGTGGTGGGCAGTTTGCTCGAGTCGCTTACCGTAAACCAAGCCGGACGGCCATCGACGCGCGTCTCCAGCATCTGCACGTCCGCCAACGAGCGCGGCAGGTCCATGCCCGCCGTGCGCTGGGCGCACCCGCGCAACGGTGCCGGATCCACAAGCGTGGAGGGGCCCGGCTCAGCCCGCTTGTCCCCCGGCACTGCATAAATCTTGACCGGTTGCCCGCGCTTGGCGTCGCGCGCGTCGATCATCACGGTCACCTGGCTCTCATCCGACCACACCACCCGCGTCATCACCTCGTTGGTCGAAATGAACGCGCGTACCGCAGCCACCGGCTTGTCACCGGTCCGCGCCGGTAGGCGCGTTAAAAAGAAATCATCCTGTTCTTTTGTAACGATCAGCCGCGCCGTAGCCTCCGCCACATTCCAAGCCGGGCGCGCTTTCACAGCGGACGGCGCCTGCGCAACCGCTGAAGCGGCCAGTGCAACAACCAACAATCCCCCGAGCCAGCCGGAGGCCATCCGTAAACGCAAGCCTCCGATTCCGACCTCGCGACTGTGTTGTCGACAACGCACCTTTGCGTCGTATTTATCCCGCCATCTGCCTACTACTGTATCCATGCCTCATGACCCCGGCGGCTTGCGGCCGCCGGGATTCCCTCGCTTTCCGAACAAAAACCCAACCTGAGCGCTTGCCTTAGCACCGACGCTTTTGGCATGATTTCTGCGATTCATTAGCAAAATGGCACGCTCTCACATAGCTGGTACCTTTTCATGCCGCGCTCGCACGCATCGGGCCGATCGTCTGGATAGCTCGCAGACATCATGCCAATCGCGGCGCGGTTTTACTTTGCTTGAGTTGATGGTGGTGATCGCGATCCTCGGCATTTTAAGTTCCGCGCTGGTGGTCTCGGTGAGATCCGGCTACAAGCAGGCGCGGCAGGCCAACTGCAAGTCCAACCTGCGGCAATTCGGCGTGGCGCTGACCATCTACCGCGGCGAGCACGACAACCGCACGCCGGACTGGCTCTCGAACCTCTACCCCGAGTATGTCGACGACCGGGCGATGTACGTCTGCCGGGCCGACAGCAACGGCGGACGAGACCGGGTCAGGCCCAAAGATTTTGTCTCGGCGATCCGCGACAGCAGTGCGCTCGACGCCAACAAGTTTCGCGACAATGAATCAAATTCGGACAACAGACGCAACCGTGCGGTCGAGTGTTGCAGTTATTTTTATGAGTTCTCAGTCGCTACCCACGGATGGGGCAAAGAGAGTAATTGGCCGGACGGCGACTATTCAACGCTGAGGACGTATAAAGTCGCCCAAATGTCGTTCGGCGACAGCAACAGCGGAAAGGACGCCGCCGGTTATCCCCTACCGTACAGCGCGTCGCGCATCCCGATCATCCGCTGCTACCACCACTGGCGCGACATGCGGCTCTATGGTGTCGCCTATGTCGACCGCACCAGCCGCCGTGCCACCCGGCAGTGGATCACGCTCAATGTTGCTTACGCCGGTAATGTCTTTGTCGGGCCGCCCTGGTGGGAGGGCACGCTGCATCCCGGAGAATCACGTGATTAACCCTTTGATGACTGGCCGCGCTTCGCCGCGTCCGGTATGAACGAAAAACGAAACAACGCATGCTTATGAAAAACATCGCCACAACCGCCGTTCCTCTCCTTCTGGCCTCATCGCTGGCCATCGTTATCGGCTGCACCAGTTCGCAACACCCGTGGTACGGGAAAGGACCGGCCGAGCAGGCGCCTGAAGTCGCCGAGGCCGAGCGTCTGTTCGAGCAGGGTTACCTGCGCTCTTTCATCGTAGCCAGCGTGGCGCCCTCGACCAATGTGGCGGTCAATGCCGGCCTACAAGAGCTGCAAAGCCGCATAGCGCGCCGCCTCATGCCCGAAGTGCTGGAAATTGAACGGCTCTTCGAGAACGGTCAACGGCAAGAGGCACTCACCGCTTGCAACGCCCTGGCCGAAGAAAGGCCAGACGCCGTGGGTCTCGCCCAGTTGCGCGCCCGCATGACGCGCGACCTCTCGCCGGCGGTGGCCGCTGCCGAAGCGCTCTTTGTGGCCGGCCAGACGCAGGAGGCAATCTCCGCCTGCATCGACATCACCCGCAAGGACCCCGAGGCGGTCGGCCTCGCCGACTTGCAGCGCCGCATCAATCTGCGCCTGGCCGAGGAACGGCTCACGGCCGCCAACAAGAGGGCCGAAGCCACCGTTGACCTCGGCACAGCCGACGCCCTCGGTTTCGCCGCCATGCCGCAACGCTACCGCCAGAAGCAACACGTGATGGGCGAAACCAACGCAGTCGTCACGCCGCTCACCGAGATGCAGAAGGCGTTGCAGCAGCCGGTGAGCCTGACCCTCGAAAACGCCGACGTCAACGCCATCATCGCCGAGATCAAAAAGTCCACCAACATCAACTACATCGCCGACAGCGAAATCGTCAGTACCAAACTGATCACGGCTCGCTTTGAAAACACGCCGCTGATCGAGATGCTGGAGTACTTCGACAAGAACCTCGACATCAGCTTTTCGGTCTATAGCAACCTGATCTGGATCACGCAGAAAGAGCCGCCCGCCATCGGCGTGCCGCCTATGAAGACCCGCGTCTACCGGTTGCGTAAAGGGTTGATCGGCTCCGAACTCGGCAAATCCGCCCAGGGCATCTCACCTTTCAAAGGGCCCGAAGAGCGAACCAGCAGATCCAGAGACCAGCAACAGGAGCAGAAGCCCGGTGCTGAGGGCAAGGTCGGCCTGCTCGAAGCCATTGAGCGCTTCGTGCCGCAACCCGAGGGCGCGGACTTTATCTTCAACGACAAGGTACACGCGCTGATCGTCAAAAACACGCTGGACAACCTGGCGATGGTCGAAGAACTGATCGCGGCGATGGATCTGCGCCCGGTGCAAGTACTGATCGAAGCGCGCTTCGTCACCACCACCGTCACCGATCTGCGCGAACTCGGCATCGAATGGCTGATCGACAACCGCGGAGATGCGCGCTTTGAGCCGGGAACGCTCGGGGATACCGATCCTTGGCGTCGTGGCGCCACTGCAGTCACGCCGGTCCGCAACGATCTCTTCACCGGTTCGTTCTCGGGGGTGAACGATGCCGGCGGTGGCGGCGCCAACCTTGCCTACCAGTTCCTGCTGGGCGACACCGCGCTCAAGGCGGTTTTGAACGCACTCGAAAAAACCGGCGACAGCCGCACCGTCGTGGTGCCGCGCGTGACCACGCTCAACAACCGCGAGGCGCGCTTCCGCGTAGGTCAGGACCTTACCTACTTCGAAGAGGTTGAAACCGACATCATGACCAGCGGCGGGTATCACAGCAGCGATTCACGCGACAACGTTACGTACGATTATGATCGCCCCATGACCGTGGAGTTGGGCTATTCGCTGATCGTCACCCCCAGCGTCGGTGCCGACCTCTCCACCATCACACTCGTGTTGAGACCGGAGATCAGCTCGCTCGATAAGGCCAGTGACATTGGCATTAACGGCTGGATCGAATACCAGCTCAGCAGTCTGGCCAGTGCCTCCAAGGACAAAAACGAGCCTAAAATCAGGCTGCCGATCATTGCACGCCAGTATATCGAAACCGAAGCCGTTGTACGCAGCGGGGAGACGGTTGTGCTCGGCGGCCTGGTGGACGCCAGCCAGAGCGACGTGACCTCGGGCACGCCTTGGCTTTCCAAGCTACCCCTGCTCGGCTACCTCTTCAAAAACGAGGACAAGAACGAAACGACGAAAAACATCCTGATCTTTGTCACCGCGACGCTGATCAGTGATAAGGGCGAGGAACTCATCCCGCTGAACGACTTCGAACGCTACGGCCTCGAAGTGCCGGCCGAAGCGCAGGTTCCCGACATCCTGAAA
>DAOTMQ010000064.1:0-16358 GCA_035450385.1 Kiritimatiellia bacterium
CACCGGCCGAACCGATCAAGGGGTTGATCGGATCTTTACAGAACTTGTTCATCAGACGACCCATCCAGCAACCACCGGCCGTACCAAAGCTGAAGGCGATCAGCCCCAAGATCAAAATGCCCAACGTTTCTGGATTCAGGAACTTTTCGCAGGCCAACTTGGAGCCGACTGCAAGCCCCAGCATGATCGTCACGATGTTGATCAAGGCATTCGCCATGGTGTCGGCGATACGCGCCACACTGGGGCCAACCTCGCGCGCTAGGTTGCCGAGCATCAATGCGCCAATCAGCGGCACCGCGCTGGGCAACAGCAACGCGCAGAGTAGCAGCACGGTCAGCGGGAAGCAGACCTTCTCCATCTTCGAGACCGGACGGAGTTGCTTCATCACGATCTTACGTTCGCTCTCAGGGACGATGGCCTTCATGATCGGCGGCTGAATGATCGGCACGAGCGCCATGTACGAGTAGGCCGCCACCGCGATCGCGCCCAACAGGTGCGGGGCCAACTTGGTCGTCAGCCAGATGGCAGTCGGGCCATCCGCGCCGCCGATGATACCGATTGACGAAGCTTCTTTCAGTCCGAAGTTGATATGCTCAGGGAAGAGCAGGGAGAGCGCGAGCGCGCCCAGCAGCGCGACGAAAATACCAAGCTGCGCGGCCGCACCCAGCAACGCCGTACGCGGGTTGGCGATCAGCGGACCAAAGTCGGTCATCGCGCCCACACCCATGAAGATGATGATCGGGAAGAGACCGGTGTTGACGCCGAACTCGAAAAAGTAGTAGAGGAATCCGCCCGGTTCGAGCACCAGCTTCGTAGCCGCATCCACCAGCGGCGGCGCGGTGACATTCGCGAACGGCATGTTGGCCAGCAGGCCACCGAAGCCGATCGGCAACAGCAGCAGCGGCTCGAACTCCTTGACAATCGCCAAGTAGAGCAACACAAGGCAAACAAGGATCATGATCGCCTGGCCCAGCCCGTACGGCAGTCCGAAGATGACTTTCACCTCCTGCCCCGGCATGTGAGCACCCGACGGCGTCAGGTAACCTTCAGTCAAATATTTAGGCGGATCTTTGGCGAGAAACCCTTTGATCCCGGTATCATCCTTGAGTTGCTTCACTTTGCGGACCATCGTCCGCCAATCGTCGCCCGTGGCAGTCTGAGCGACCGCACCGTCAGCCGTCGCAACCGGTGCCGCAGGCTGCGCCCCAGCATCTGCCGAAAACGCCGAACCGGCAAGCACCACCACACACACCATAATCGTATAGAGAAATTTCATACAGCAATCCTTTCATTCATCCTTACGCCAAGAGAGCCAGCAGGTCGTCGGTATTGACCTTGTCACCGACATTCACATACACCGCAGCGACACTTCCGGCACGCGGAGCATGCACCGGGGTTTCCATCTTCATGACATCCAGAACGATCAGAACGTCATCTTGCGCCACGGCATCGCCGGGCTTGACTTCCACGCGCAGCACCGCGCCCGGCAATACCGCGCGGACCTCCTCTTGTTGGGCTGCGTCAGTGGCGACGACCGGCGCCGCAACTGTGGCCGCTGGCGCGTTGGCTTTCGGACGCGCGGTACGCGTCTTCTTTTTGGGCTCCTCATCCGGCAGGATGTGGTTGAAACGGGGGATAATCACAGCAAAACGGTTCATCACCCAGACCATGAGGGCGAGGAACACATAAACAATGCCCATGCCTGCAACCAGCAGGACGAAGCCTTGCATCAAGGTGTTGGCCATATACGACTCCTGGGGCCGGAGACCCCATCTACGAATAACAAAAAAGGGGAAGGAAAATAATGCGACCACGCGCGAGCTGACGGCAGATTAAGAGGGCCGTCCGTAATGCGGGGTCAGGGGAAAAAGACAGAAGATCGAACTTAAGTGCTGAACGCTTAACTCATATCGAACTCTCAACGTTCAACGCTCAACATTCAAAGTTCAAGATCAACACAGCACCGGAGAGGTGTGCGCGAGCAAAAAGAAATGCGGATGCAGAATGTTCCGCAGTGAAGAAAAATTACAAAAGCCCGCCCTAGCACGCCGAAGCGGTGGGCGCATATTATCGTGATATCTGGACCATACGACATCCGGCGTACGGACAAATCGGAGTGTGTCGAAGACAACAACAAACCCGCTCCGATGCTCAGGCAACAGTGCGTCGCAGTGCAACCCGTCTTCAGCACCCGCCCAAGAAGTGCCCGCCGCGTCGCCGCCTTGACCGCCCCAGGATGACTCGGCATCTGCGGAGCCACCGGATGTGAACACGCCGAGCAAGGACCCGGTACAGACACGTCCATTCGTCTGCAACAGGAACGCCGATGCGAACAGCACTGCGAACGTCACCCTGCGGATGACGTTCACAGACTGCTCGTTAGACACTTGCTCGAAACGTTTCATTTGATTATTTGCAGAGCGTGTAGAGCACGCCCGCGACCACCGCCGAACCGATCACGCCCGAGACGTTCGGCCCCATGGCGTGCATCAGCAGGTAGTTGTTCGGGTCGGACTCCAGACCGACCTTGTTGGACACACGCGCTGCCATCGGCACTGCCGAGACACCGGCCGAACCGATCAAGGGGTTGATCGGATCTTTACAGAACTTGTTCATCAGGCGGCCCATCCAGCAACCACCGGCCGTGCCGAAGCTGAAGGCGATCAGCCCTAGGACCAAAATACCCAGCGTCTCCGGATTCAGGAACTTTTCGCAGGCCAGCTTAGAGCCGACCGCAAGCCCCAGCATGATGGTCACGATATTGATCAAGGCATTCGACATGGTGTCGGCGATACGCGCCACATTAGGGCCGACCTCGCGCGCCAGATTGCCGAGCATCAGCGCACCGATCAGCGGCACCGCGCTGGGAAGCAACAACGCGCAGAGCAGCAACACGATCAACGGGAAACAGACTTTCTCCATCTTCGAGACCGGACGGAGTTGCCTCATCACGATTTTGCGCTCGTGCTCAGGGATGAGCGCTTTCATGATCGGCGGCTGGATGATCGGCACCAGCGCCATGTACGAGTAGGCCGCCACCGCGATCGCGCCCAACAGGTGCGGGGCCAGTTTTGTTGTCAGCCAGATAGCGGTCGGGCCGTCTGCACCGCCGATGATGCCGATTGATGCCGCCTCTTTGAGACCGAAGTTAATCGCATTGGGAAACAAGCCGGATAAAACGAGTGCGCCCAGCAATGCGACAAAGATGCCGAATTGCGCAGCCGCGCCCAGCAGCGCCGTACGCGGATTGGCGATCAGCGGACCGAAGTCGGTCATCGCACCCACGCCCATGAAGATGATGATCGGGAAGAGACCGGTGTTGACGCCGAACTCGAAGAAGTAGTAGAGGAATCCGCCGGGTTCGAGCACCAGCTTCGTGGCCGCGTCCACCACCGGCGGCGCGGTGACATTCGCGTACGGCATGTTGGCCAGCAGACCGCCGAAGCCGATCGGGAGCAGCAGCAGCGGCTCGAACTCTTTGACGATCGCCAAATAGAGCAGCACAAGGCAGACAAGGATCATAATCGCCTGACCCAGCCCATACGGCAGCCCGAAGATGACCTTCACCTGCTGCCCCGGTATGTAAGCGCCCGACGGTGTCAGATAGCCTTCAGTCAAATATTTCGGCGGGTCTTTGGAGAGGAAGCCCTTGATCCCGGTGTCATCCTTGAGTTGTTTGACCTTGCGGACCATCGTCCGCCAATCGTCGTCTGCGGCTGTCTTTGCAACCGCACCACTAGCCGTCGCAGCCGGTGCCGTAGGCTGCGCCCCGGCGTCCGCCGAAAACGCTGGACCGGCAAGCGTGAGCGCGACCGCGCAAGTCAGAATAAAAGTTCTCATAGCGAATTCCCAAAATTAGGTTAAGGTGACAGGCCGAGCGTGCGGTGAAGCAGCGTCGGCCCGGTGACACATCAGCCGACGACAACCAGCACTTCGCCGGTGTTGACCTTGTCGGTCTGGGCCACAAGAACGGCCTTCACCATGCCGTCGCAGGGCGAGACCACAGGCGTCTCCATCTTCATGACGTCCAGCACGACCAGTTCATCGCCTTCGGCGACGACGTCGCCCTCCGACACGTTGACGCGCAGAACCACGCCGGGGACTGCAGCCTTGACCTCGGTCTCCTTGCCGTCGGCGGATGCCGCCGTCGGAGCGGCAGGAGCGGACGGCGCAGCGGTGAGACCGTCGGCCACGCTCACGGCGTACTCCTTGCCATTCACCCGCGCCTTGCCATCCTTCAGCGCGACGGCAAATGCCTTGCCATTGACCGTCACCGTATAGCCGTCCGGCTTAGTGCCGCCAGCGGCGGGCGCGGCCTTCTTAGGCATGTTCTTGCGGATGCCGAGCTGCGCCTTGCCTTCGAGGAAGAGAATCCCCTTCTCTTGACAGGCGGCGGCGATAAAGATGTTCTCGTCGTTGACCGGAAGATTTTTGTCGGTCAGCATCTTCGTGAAGTGGGCGATCGACTTATTCGGGTCGGCATCGTTGATCTCCAGCACCGTCTTCGTGGTGGGCGGCAGATCGAGTTGCTCAGAAGCGATCTTGACGATCTCTGGATCCGGCTCGACCGGCGTCTTGCCGAAGTAGCCAAGCACCATCTTGCCGTAGCCGGGGGCGATCTTCTTCCACGGCCCCTGCAGCACGTTGTTGAATGCCTGCTGGAAGTAGAACTGCGAGACCGGCGTGACCGAGGTGCCGAAACCACCGCGGCGGACCACCTCGGACATCGCGGCGATGATCTCGTTGTAGCGGCTCATCAGGTTGTTGTCGCGCAGCATCTGGGTGTTGGCCGTAAGCGCGCCGCCCGGCATGGGGGACCAGGGAATCATCGGATCGACCTTGGTCGCCTCCGGCGGCAGGAAGTAATCCTTCATGCACTCGCCGAAGACCTTCTCGGCCTCGCGCACCTTATCGATATCGACGCCCAAATCGTACTCGGTGCCACGCAACGCATGCCACATGACGATCACGTCGGACTGACAGGTACCGCCGGAGACCGGCGAAAGCGAGAGGTCGATTGCGTCCGCGCCGGCGTCGAGCGCGGCCTTGTAGGCGGTGACACCGCAACCGGCGGTCTCATGCGTATGGTACTGGAGTTGCGTGCCTTCCGGCAGCATCTTGCGGGCGCGCTTGATCGTCTCGTAGACGTAGGTTGGCACCGAGGTACCGGAGGCGTCTTTGAAGCAGACCGAATCAAACGGGATGTCCGCATCGAGGATATTGCGCAGTGTCTTCTCATAGAAATCCGGATCATGTGCGCCGGTGCAGCCTGGAGGCAGCGCCATCATAGTGACCACGACCTGATGCTTGAGGCCGGCTTCATGGATGCAACGACCGGAGTAGATCAGGTTATTGACATCATTCAGCGCGTCGAAGTTGCGGATCGTGGTGATGCCGTGCTTCTTAAAGAGTTGCGCATGCAGGCGGATGACGTCCGACGAGGCAGAGTCGAGACAGACAATGTTCACACCGCGGGAGAGCGTCTGAAGGTTCGCGTCCGGTCCGGCCACTTCGCGGAAGCGGTCCATCATGCGGAACGAATCTTCATTACAATAGAAATAGAGCGACTGGAACATTGCGCCACCGCCGGCCTCGAAGTAGGTGATGCCGGCCTCGCGGGCCGCTGCCACAGCGGGCATGAAATCTTCGGTGAGGACACGAGCACCGTAGACGGATTGGAAACCGTCACGGAAAGCGGTACACATAAAGTTAATTTTTTTCTTAGCCACGGGATGCTCCTTGTAGGGTGGGTAATTGGTGTTAGGGTTGTTGGAAAAGGGGGTGGAGTTTGGTCTTAGTTCGCGCGTGCCCGGGCTGCCGCGACCGCGATCGCGACCAGTACGGCGTCATCATCAGCCCGCACGGCAGGACGCGCCCGCTTCTTGGGCTCCTCATCCGGCAGAATGTGATTGAGGCGCGGCACAATCGTGGCAGAGCGGTTCATAACCCAGACCAGCAGGGCGAGGAACACGTAAACGATGCCCATGCCTGCGACCAGTAGGACCAAACCTTGTTGAAGAATAGCCATCTAGAGACTCCTCTGTGATAAAAATAACATTTTGCCGACCGATTATATCGGAAATCGGGCGGGGATGTATAGCCTAAAATTTTACCAAAAATCAAAAAATTCCCACCCTGGCACACGCCCGAAAACCTGCGGCCAAGTGCTATAAATCTGACAGATCAGGCTGAACCGACTGATCTGAAAGAAAAAGGGGATGCCGGAATCAGAGACCGGCTCCCCCCACTTGAAGCTTATCGCATCAAAGCTTCCAAGGCGCGCGCATCGGGCGTTCCAGCATCCGGTTCGCCTCATCGTCGTTCGCGAACACCTCTTTCGCGGGATCCCATTTAAGCGAGCGTCCCAGCTTATACGCGATTATCACCAACTGCCCAAGCGATGCGGAGCGGTGCCCGATTTCCTCGTGCGAACTCGGACGCTCGCGGCTCTTGATGCATTCGAACCAGTTGGCGTGATGGTTGTTGGCGCCGCTCACCTCCCGCCGCGTCAGTTTCATTTCATCAAACAGGCTCTCAGGCCCCGCCTCCAACTTGCCGCCGCCGTACAGGATCGACAGCCAGCCGCGTTCGCCCACAAACACCCCGCCGAAACTCCCCGCCAGGCGCGCCTCTTGCGGCAGCACGTCTTTGTACGACTTCTTGGCGTGATCCCAGTTGTCTACATGGTGCAGCAGAACCCCATTGGCATAACGGCAGGTCAATGTCGGGTAGCCGCCGTCTGACGGCTGAATCAGTTCTACCGGACCACTCTCTTCAACGCCCAGCGCATATTGGATTACGTCGGTCGCATGCGAGTGGTAACCGGTCGACGCCCCCAGTCCGAAATCTTCACAGAAGTTCCATGGCACCACGCCCGGTATCGGATTGCGGTGGTAGTGATGGTTATACGGATGCCACGGCGCGGGGCCGACCCACTGTTCCCAATCCAAGCCTTCGGGCACCGGTTCTTCCGGTAGCACCGGATTCAGCGGCACGCGTGATTTGCCGAGTATCGGAATGTTCTGCCAGCCCCAGATGGTAAAGACATGCTTCACTTTACCCAGCCCGCCCGCGCGCACGAAAGCGATCGCCTGGTTGAGCGTCTGCATCGAGCGGTACTGCGAGCCGGTCTGGAATACGCGCTTGTTGGCGCGCACGGCTTCGACCAGCGCACGGCCTTGGCGCAGCGTCAGCGAAACTGGCTTTTCGCAGTAGACGTCTTTGCCCGCCTTTACCGCATGCACGGAGATCGGCGTGTGCCAATGGTCGGGCGTCGCCACCACCACGGCATCAATGTCGGCGCGCGCCAACATTTCGCGGTAGTCGGAGTAGGCCGCGCATCCGCTGTAACTGCCTTCGGGACGCGACACCGCGTAGTTCGATTCGACAACCTCCTTGCCATCTTGGCAACGCGACCGGTCGGGGTCGCACACCGCCAACACCTGAATGCCCTTGTCGCCGACCAGCCGCCGCAAATGTCCCCGTCCCATGCAACCGTGTCCGATCAGTCCCACAGCGATCCGGTTGGCCGGTGCTGTTGTCCCGTCGGCGCCGCGCACCGATGCGGGCACGATCCACGGCATCGCCAGCGCGCCTGCCGTCCCACTCATGAAAGCCCGACGTGATAGTGAATGCTTGAGTGACATCTCTTCCCCTTTTCCTATTTGCTCAACGACAAGCTGAGCTGATTGAAAAACTCAATACAACGTTGCACAGGCGGCTCGTTCTCCAGCCAGTCACGTGAATACTCGAGCCCCACCATGACCGGTTTTACCTGTAGTTCGTGCATTTTGCGCAGCAGCGCCTCGGTCTGTCCCGCGCCGCTTCCCCACGGTACATCAGCCCCCTTCGGCCCCGCCACGTCCAAGTCGTGAAGTTGCAACGTGATCAGGCGATCTTTCAACTGCTCGATGCCCTTGACCGGATCGATCCCGTCGCGTATCCAGTAGCCCACGTCCGCGCACGCCCCCATGTAACTGCTGCGTCCCTCGCACACACGCAGGATCGCCTCGGGGCTCCAATAGTGCGGCGAGGCCTTGCGGTCATGGTTGTGCAGCCCGACTTTGATGCCGTACTCCTGACAGAAGCGATCGATCATCGGCAGCGCCTCCACCGCCGGTTCCGTCATAAAAACCTCAATGCCCATCTTACGCCCGAACTCAAAAACCGCGCGGCATCCCGCTTCATCGTTCGGGATAGTATGGTAGTAGTAGGTCAGCATGCGCACGCCTGCTTTGTCCATTTTCAGCCGGATGGCTTGCAACTCATCGTCCGAGAGGTTCGGCGTGAAGTTCTTGGGGATATCCTTGCTGACCTTTTGGAAGCTCAGGCCGCCGACATACGGCAACCCCAGCTTCGCGGTCTTCTCGATGGTTTCGAAAAGGGTGTACTTGTGGAAAGTGTAGGCCTCGATACCCAACCGCCATCCCAGTTTCTCCTGTGCCCGGAGCGCCGGCGTGAGCAGGCCGCTCGGCAGGGTCGGCGCGGGCAGGTCGCCTAGCGCGAACTGCGCACCGGCCAGGAAGAACGGTAGCAGGTTCGGGTTTTTGAAGATCGCCGGATGATGTCCGAACCCCGCGTAGAACACGCGCCCACGCCCGTATTGCCGGACCCACGCCATCGCGTAATCCTTGTCCGCGCGATACGCGCCATCGCGCGGCTCGTTGGAAAGGTCGGTCCGTTCGGTATCGATGCTGAGCAGCACGCGGTTGCGCCGACGCGAATAGGTGCGCTGCGGACGGAAGAACTCATCCTGCAGCTTGAAACCCTGACCGCCGAAACAGGCGAGCAGCGGATGGTCGGGATCGTCAAGCTTCATGAAGACCTGCTCATCCGCCGCACGGTGGGCCGCGCCGCGCGTCCCCAGCATGATGCCGTACTCCGGCCAATCCTCTTTCCCGCCCTCTTTCCAACGCAGGAAGGCCACGGAAGCACCGTGTACTCCCATCAAGCCGCCGCCTCCGACCACGAACTCCAGCAGGTTTTTCCGCAGTTGCGGATCGGTAAAGAGATTGCCGACCGTGTTGTTCAGAAAGACAGCGTCGAACTGCGCCAGCGACTCACGCTGGAACACCGCCGGATCACGCGAAATGACCGTCTCAAACGCGCCGGTCTTTTGGCCCATGAGCGTGAAGGCCTGCTCGGCCGTCGGGATCGAACGGTGCCCGCCGTATTCCACATTCAAACTGAAGATCAACAGCTTGCGCGGCCGCAGCGGTTTGACCGGCGCAGTCGTCGGCAAAGCTGCCTCAATCGCGGCCTGCTCATCCGATCCGGCTGCGAGACCGCTGATCGGACATGTCAAGACCGCGGCACCCAAAGCCGCGTCCCGCAAAAACGCCCTACGTGAAAACCGACCTCTCTCCCCCACCCCGGCATCGTATCGCATGAAACCCCCTATCGTTTCCAACGCGGGTGAAACCCGCAACTCTTACCCCGGCCCCTCCTAGAGGATGAGAGTAAAATAACTTGTTCTATCGTCCTTGTCGAGCCGACTAAGGCACTAATGCGCACGGCGTATCCGCATCACCGGCCAAAGGGCCGGACTCACCATAGCCCGGGGCAAACATAGCGCAACCCCGGGGACCGTTATCTCATGTTCATGTGCCCTGAAGGGGCACTTCAAATCGCATCCGGCCATTTTTGAAGTGGCCCTCCAGGCCACCATGCCATTCGCTTTCGTAACCCAGGGCTGTGCTCCGCCTGCCCTGGGCTAGGGTGAGGACACCCCTCCGGGGCTTGGACACCATGTGCCCGGTGTCCCGGAAGTCCCAATCACAAATCACAAATCGAAAATCAGAGATGCTTGAACTTGATCGAACTGGTCGTCGATTCGGTCTGCCTGATTGACTCGGTCTCGATATGGCGTATCGTCTTGCCCGTGCTGTCGTATTCCTTGCTGACCCCCCGGTATTTCTCGACGGAACTGCATCCCGCACACACGCCCAACACCGCAATAAACATGACCCATTTCATACCCATTTCTCCTCTCGTTTCTTCTCGTTTAGTTCAGCAAGGGCAAGCTGACCGCTGACCCCATCGTTTGCTCCGGCCTCAGGTGGTACGTCTCCTTGACGCCTCCGAGCGCCTTATCGCTCTTCAGATCCGAAAAATGTCTGGCAATCTGTACCGTGAACTCGGTGTTCGGATTGATCAAGTCATGCGGAAACAACACCGGCGGCGACGTAACCGTGTAGGTCTTGCGCTCCACCTTGATCTCCTCCTCGCCCGTCTCGACGTTGACTTCCGTATACGTGATTGTCACTGTAAAAGTGTACGAAGGCAGGGCTGCCGCTTCGACCGTATACGGCTCCTGACGGAGTTGATCGGCCAACTCCGCGTCACGCCCCTCCACCAGCAACTTTTGCAGATGCTGGTCCGGCACGCCTGAACCGAGTGCCTCAGAGCCCACCCACTTGCACCACGCGAAACTTTTTTCAGGGAAAACATTCTCAATAGCGACCTGCCTCCCAGCACCTCGCCGCGCCGTATCCACAAGCCCCATCACATATTTAAAAATAACCTCATGCCGGTGCTTCATCTCATCCCCGACTATCACCGAAAAGAGGGCTTTCTCACCCCGTATCTTGATCTCGCGGTCTTCCCGCACACCGGCTTCCGCATCGCCCCTACTGTAGACGTGAACCTCTTTACGACGGATTTCCCATCTGTTGGCGAGCGCCAATGGCGGAAAACAGCAGTAAAAAAAATGGCCGATTACCGGCACTAATCTGTATGACAAATGCTGCGCCGACTCCTGCTCGACTGTCGCATCAAACGGGGCGCCCTCCCCGTCAGCACGGATCTTTGTCACCTGCCGCTCTTTCAGCATCATCGTTGAGCAACCGCTGAACAGAAGAATCACCGCCAAACCGAACGCCACCGATCCCCGATATGTCCGCACGAAAAACCTCCCTAGTCAGATGGATGCGTGAGAGATACCATATCACCGGACATCGGGCAACCAAAAACACCTCTTTAACAGTAATCGGTTAGTGACAGGGGGGAAGAGTTATCGTGTACGGGTACGTGAGCGAGTGTGTGCACGGGGTATGTCCAACGTTCACGTTCACAGCGCAGCGGTGCACGTCCATGTTCTACAAATCGGTATCGCTATCGGGTTCGAAATCGACTGTTGCGCCCACGCAGTGGCTCGCAGCGGCAAGTGTAATGATGGCGGCGATACCGATCCCGATACCGATAGCGATACCGATGGTGGCGCAATGGAACCCTGAAACGCATGACCTTCGCACTCCCCTGTCACTAACCGATTACTCTTTAACAAAAATATAACCAATCCTCCCCAAGGAACCTCTGTGGCCTTCTCGTCCTTCGTGTGAGAAAACCCGGGCAGAGCATGGGCCGAACTTGACGCATTTCCGTGAAGTGACCTTTCAGGCCACAACGCCATTCTTCCCCGTCACCCAGGGCGGCGCCTCGCTTGCCATGGGCTAAGGTGAAGCCGTCTTTTCGGGGCTTGGGCTCCGCGCACAGCGCGGCTGCGGCTCGTGGGGACACTCGCCCTCCAACCTTCGCGTCTTCGCGCCTTCGCGTGAAACAACAGAGCAGTGCTTTTACTCTCACGATTGCGAGCCACAGCGTGGACACAATAAGAGAGGTTGACTCGCGACCCATCGACGGGCGACTGCCGACTGCCGGGGAATCCAATCCCAAATCTAAAATCCAAAATCACAAATCATTCGCGTTCCTCCCTGCACGTCCTGCCATCTGCGTCTCTTTTAGATTCGACGTTGCCTTGCCACATCCCGATCAAAAATGCTAACTTTCTGGGCAACTCCGTTCGGTTGTACCGAACATCACTCTCAAAGGGGAAACCATGACGACATCACGTAGAAGTTTTCTTAAGGGCGCCTCGCTGGCAAGTGCGCCGTTCATCCTTCCTTCACGCATCTGGGCCGCTGAAACCAAGCCCAACGACAAGCCGCGCATGGCCTTCATTGGCTTCGGTATTCAGGCGCGCGGACTGCTGGGGAATTTCTTGCACCAAGATGTATCGGTTGTTGCCATCTGCGATGTCGATACCACCCGCCGCGAGGAAGCAGTCCAGCGTGTGGATAACTTTTACAAAAACAATCCAAACAAAGGCACCCCCGGCAACTGCAAGGGATACAACGATTTCCGTGACGTCATCGCACGCAAGGATATCGACCTCGTCTGCGTCGCCACGCCGGATCACTGGCATGCGTATATCACTATCGCCGCGATGGCCGCCGGCAAGGATGTCTATTGCGAGAAGCCGCTGACCTACAACATCCACGAGGCCGTCGCTGTGATGGCCGCCACGAAGAAATACAAGCGCATCCTCCAGACCGGCGCGATGCAGCGTTCCGGCTTTGAATTCCTGACCGCCGCCGAGCTGGTTCGCAACGGCTGCATTGGCAAGATCAAGCATGTGGATTGCAACTTTGGCGGCCCTTCGCGTCCTCACGTCGACCCGAAAGAAGACATCCCGATGGAACCGGGGCTCGACTGGGATCTGTGGTGCGGCGGCGCGCCGCTCGTCAAGTACAACGACAAGCTTTCGCCGCGCGGCGTCCACAACTTCTTCCCCATGGTCTGGCGCATGGATGACCTTTTCGGTTCCGGTTATTGCGGCGACTGGGGCGCGCACCACCTTGATATCGCCCAGTGGGGCCTTGGCATGGACGAGAGCGGCCCGGTGAAGGTAATCCGCGCCGAGCGTTCCGAAAAGGACAAGGCCAATGTCGAACTCGGCGGCCGCGCACAATCCGGCGTGGTGCTCGAATTCGCCGGGGGCATCACCCTCAAGCACAATCCCTTCTCGCTCTTCGGCACGATCTTCCACGGCACCGACGGCACGATCTCGGTCAATCGCGGTAAATTCGAGATGACCCACGGCACCGAGTTAATCTCGCGCTTCACCAAAAAAGAAGATGGCGGCTCGCTCGACGGCGCGCTCGCCAAGGCGCGCAAGGCGTTTCTCACGGACAGCACGTACAAGACCAAGCTCTACAAAACCAAGGGCGGACATCCGGCCGATTTCGTGGCTTGTGCAAAGTCGCGTCAACCGGCCTGCTCCAACGAGGATGTCGGCGGCCGCGCGGCCATCCTCTGCCATCTCTGCAACATGTCGTATGTCCGTGACGCCAGCTTCGACTGGGATCCGCGCAAGAACACCTTTGCCAACGGCACCGGCAACGCCGCCTGGCTGGTGCGCGAGGGTGGTTACCGCTCCAAGTTCTCGGTCTGATTGACCCGCATACGAAAGGAAACCCACATGACCTCTTTCACCTGCTACAACCCGGTAAAGCTCGTGTTCGGCAAAGGCATGATCGCCGAACTCAAAGACCTCATTCCGCCGGACCTGACCGTCATGCTTACGTACGGCGGTGGTTCGATCAAGAAAAACGGCGTGTACGATCAAGTGCGCGCCGCGCTCGCAGATCGCACGGTGGTTGAGTTCGGCGGCATTGAGCCTAATCCGCGTTACGAGACCTGTATGCGGGCTGCGGAGTTGGCGAAGAGCGAAGGTGTGGGTTTCCTGTTGGCGGTTGGCGGCGGCTCGGTATTGGACGCTACCAAGTTCATCGCCATTGCCGCCCTCTACGATGCGGGCGATCCGTGGGAGATCATGGAAGGACGCGCGCCGATTGAAGCCGCAATGCCGCTGGGGGCAGTCCTGACCCTCCCCGCCACTGGATCAGAGATGAACACCAATGCGGTCATCTCACGCGAGTCGACCGGTGAGAAGCTATCGTTCGGTTCGCCGCATGTCTATCCGCAGTTCTCGATCCTGGATCCGGAAACGACCTATTCGTTGCCGGAACGCCAGACCCAGAACGGCATTGTCGACACCTTTGCCCATGTGATGGAGCAGTACATGTGCGGCATCGGACGTGCGCCGCTTACCGAGCGCATGGCGGAGGCGGTTCTCATCACACTGGTCGAGGAAGCTCCCAAAGTCAAAGCCAATCCCGATGACTATGAGGTGCGGGCCAATCTGATGTGGTGCGCCACCGTCGGCCTGAACGGTTGGCTCGGCTGCGGTGTTGCGGCGCAAGATTGGGCCACGCACATGATCGGCCACGAGTTGACCGCGCTGTACGGCATCGATCACGGCCGCACTCTGGCCGTGATCATGCCCGCTGTACACAGGCATCAGCTTGAGCGCAAACTGCCGCGACTCGTGCAGTGCGCCGAGCGTGTCTGGGGCATTACGCAAGGTGAGGATAAGGACCGCGCCGCACAGGCGATCGACCGCATGGAGGCTTTTTTCCAGTCGGTTGGTGTACCGACGCGCTTGAGCGCCTACAACGTGGATGCGGATGAGGCCGCTCCGCTTGTCGCCGAGAGGTTGGCGCGGCGCGGCGTCAAGATCGGCGAATATGGCGACCTCGGCGAACAGGCGGTGCGTGAGATTGTCATGCTAGCGCGATAGACGCACCGCTTTTGGCGTTCGGGCCGCAGCGTGGACACAGTTTTAAGGAGGACACGCATGAGAACGATGCTTTGCACGCTGGTCATCTGCTTGACCGTGGGCGCTGCCGTTTTCTCAACCCGCTCTTACGTGCGGGAGGAGGGACGCCGCACCCGTGCGGCGTTCGGCCGCTCTCTCGATACGGACGTTCCAGTCGATGACACGCAAAATGTCATCGCCAAAAAACTGGAGTCCATACAGAGCCAGCTTGCGGCGCTAAGCCGCCGCATGACCGTGCTAGAAGAATCCATCGCGGCACGCCCTCAAGTTGCGGACAACACCGCCCGCCTGCAAACGGATCTGACCGCCACGCGGCAGGAAGTAAAAGCGATCGCCTCTTCGCAAGCCCGGCTGTCAGGGGTTCCCGGATACTTGGCCGACCTCACCCGCTATCTGGACCGTTCCTTTGCGCACATCGAAAACCGCGTTGCCGATAGCGGCACACCGGAAGCGCTTCTTTTGGCTGTTGATGATCTCACGCAACGCCTCAATGTGATCGAAGAGTTGGTCGCCACGCTTAACACCATTCTGGGCGTCTTGCCCGATGCGCAAGATGGCACCCAATCCACAATGCTCTCGTTGGATACGCGGCTGTCGCAACTTGCCGAGCAAAACGAAATCATCCGCAAAGACATTGCCACTGTGCGCGAATGGATGACGCCACGTAACATTGATCCGGTCAAAAGGCCCCGCTGAGACAGCGGACACGAGGAATCTCCATGACAATCTTCAAACGCTTACAAACGCCGCTTATTCTCGCCACGCTCCTGCTGTTGGTTATCTCAGGGCTCATGACTGGTTGGACGGCCCGCATCATCGAACCGCTGACGCAACGTAATCTCGATTTCCTCGACGCTTCAATCATGGACACCTTCCACCTTATGATTCCGGTCGGCGCCGCTAAAGCCGCCGCTGACATCGTGGAAGGCTCTACCCTGAACGTCGAGGCTGGCGCGGTCCTCGCCAAGGCTGGTATGACGATCGAAGTTGGCGACTCGCTGCAGCCGTTGCTCGACTATATCGAGGTTGCTTGGGACCTGTTGCTTGCCAGCATGATCTATCTGGTAACCGCCAAGTGCGTCGTGACGGGCGCGAGCGCTACCGCCGGTCCGCTACTGATTTTTGCACTGGGCGCCTTTCTGCTCAACAGTTTGATCGCCTGCTTTGCCGCCAACCAACAGGTGCTCCGCCAGATGCTCCATCGCCTCGGCGCGATTTTCTTGCTCTGTGCCCTGCTCTTCCTGCTGATCATCCCCTTGACCGTCGCTGGCTCGGCCTATCTCACGCGCCATACCACCGCGCCCATGCGCGAGTCAGTCAGCACTTCGTTCCAGAAGATCGGCAAAGTCTTTTCAATGGATCGCTTCCATGCGACCGATGACCTCAAGGAAAAGGCGGTCGCACTGCGAGACAAGGTATCCGAGTTGAGCCTATATGCCAAAGACGCCATGTCCGACGTAGCGTTCGCGGTCTGTACGCTCGCCGCCGTCAAACTGCTCAATGGCGTCGTCTTCCCGCTTGCTTCGTTCGGTTTTCTAATCTGGCTGGTGCGCGGTTGTCTCTGGCCTGTGCTCGGCCTGAGCGACCGTCCTTTGGACAGTGACGATTTCCGGCGTCTCCGCGATTTTCTGCATCATCCGCATCCCGAAAAAACATCGGCCACAACTCCTAACTCCTAACTCCTAACTCCTAATTCCTAAATCTTAAATCCTAACTCCTAAATTCCCATGCTCACCCCCTACACCACGACACTGACCGATGAAGCGGAACGACGCGGCATCCGCGTGGTCCTGATCAACAACGATCCCGACCTGCCGATCTTCGACCTCATCAGAAACGGCCAAAGCGTGCGCTGCTTCAACGCCCTTACCGATCAGGTCGGTGCGGCTACCTACCATCT
>DAOTMQ010000065.1:0-12253 GCA_035450385.1 Kiritimatiellia bacterium
GACTAGTACATGCCCATGCTGGGCGCACGAGCGCGGGCGTCCCCGCCCGCAGAAAGTTGAGAGTTAAATGTACTTCGCGCCGTCAGGGCGATCCGCGATGCGACGCATCAGTTTTTTGACATCCTCCGCGCGCTCCTTCGGACAAATCAACGTGGCAGTGTCGGAGTGGACCACGATCAGGCCGTCCACTCCAATCAATGCGGTCAGCCGGTTCTCGGAGACCACGATGTTGTTGACCGACTCGAAGGGCTCGCAGGCACCCACCACGACATTGCCGGCGGGGTCGGCTGTGAAGTGCCCGGCCACCGCCGGCCACGATCCCACGTCGTCCCATCCGAACGCGCCGCAGGCCATCATGATGTTGTCCACATGCTCCATCACCGCGTAATCAACCGATATCGCACGCAACGAGGGGTAAAGATCGCCCATCACGGCGTCGAGATCGGTCGGCGTTTCGGCTGCGGAAACCGCCTCGGAGAGCTTTGCCAAATCCGGCGCGTGTTGTTCGAGCGCCGCCTGCATCACTCCCGTCCGCCAGATGAACATTCCTGAGTTCCAGAAGAAATTGCCGCTTTCGACGTAGCGCGCCGCCGTGTAAGCGTCCGGCTTTTCGACAAAACGCGTCGCCTGATGAAACCGTGTCACCGTATTCATCTCCATAGCGTCGCCGGTTTCAATATAGCCGAACCCGGTCGCCGGGGCAGTCGGCTGAATGCCGATCGTCACGATTGAATCCTGCTTGCGGGCCACCTGAACGGCATCCGCCAGCGTCTGGCGGAATGTCTCGCCGTCACTCATCAAGTGGTCGGCCGTCAGAATGCACGCGACGCCTTCGGGATCGCGCCGGTTCACCAAGCCGCAGGCCACCGCGACTGCCGGCGCGGTGTCACGCTTGCACGGCTCGCCGACGATGTTGGCGCGCGGCACATTCCAGGCCGCCTCCGCCGTGTTCTCAACGAGGTGCTGCGCCGTGATGATAAAAATCCGGTCGGGCGGAATCAGCCCCTGCAGACGCTCGACCGCCAGTGAGAGCAGCGGCCGTCCCCCGAACAACGAAATGAACTGCTTGGGACGCGCCTTCGTGCTGAGCGGCCAAAACCGCTCTCCGCTCCCGCCCGCCAAAATCACCGCATACGCATGTTCCATCCGTCAGCTTCCTTTCTTCTTGCAACTGCCTTGCCAGTTTTAGCACATGCATCATAGCACAACGCGCCGGGTCTTCAAATGGTAATCGGTTTTTAACGCCCAACGCCCAACGCTCAACTTCCAACGCGCAAGTGGGCGGTACATGCGCCGCCGGGCAAGCAGACGCTTGCCCCTCCCAATGCTCCACAATGAAACCTGAAACCATCCTTCCGCACAGCGGAAGGCGGCTCGTGGGGACACTCGCCCTCCAAATCATTTTAATCATGTCGGGGAATGAAACCGTGATACACGGGCAAGATGCCCGTGCCACACCCTTTGCAAGACACGTTGTGAACTTATTACCTATTACTTCTTACCTATTACTTCCTCCCCGCTATTCGCTATTCGCTCGTTATTCGTACGTAAGTCGTAGCGCAACGGCGCGAAGCCAGCTCCCGCACACGGATCTGCCACAGGCCGCGCCGATCATTCGGAGCCAAATCAAGCGTGAGCGCAAGCTGTCCGCGTTCGGCACCATAATATCCGCTCCACTCCGCCTGCGCACCGGCCGGATCGAGGATCTCGACACGCACCGGTACCACGGCATCGATCGGCTTTCCTTCCGCGTCTACCACAGAAACCGTACAAGGCAGACGACCGCCGAGACGCGCCTCTTGCGCAACATCGATGCGCACGGCATCGATGGCGCGTTCCGTAACCATCAACACGCAGCCGTCGCAGGGACCGAAAGTACGCGCAACGCTCAGCCGCCCATCCTGCACTTTCGCATCCAAGATGCGCCCTTCCGTCAGGTCGTACACATGCCCCGAGGGACGCGTCAACGACAGCACGGCCTCTGTCGGCAAGCCGTTTTCCATCACCAAACCATGCTGCCCGACGTAATCGCCGAACTCGCGCCGGTCATTGACGGCAAAGAGGTAATCGGTGGAGCCGTACGAGCGGCAGCGGGGCACCACGTCGGGCGTCGAGGCGTCGCAATAACGCTGGTAACGCGCGTCGAGCGCCGCACGCAACTCGGCGGATTTGGCGATCAAAGCGGCGCGGTCCTCGTCCGCCTTGCGCGTCCGCGTGTAACTCGCGAGCGTGATGTCGGCGCGGATGGCCGGGCAGAGGCGTTCATCGCCCACCACCACTCCGCCCCGCGCCTGAAACGCCTTGACCGCGGCCGCCACGTCGGCCGTCAGCACATCGCAGTCCATCATGACCAACACGCGGTACTTGTCCAATCCGTGTGCCTTCACGGTTTCATCGTAGATGATCTCAGGTTGGAGATGCGCCCACAGCAACATCTGATAGGCGTCGCCGGACCACCCGCCGCCCCAGCCGTAAGTTCCGCGCCGCGCGAACATCTGCGACGCGAAGCTTTCCAGAAATGCAACATCGCTGGGCCGGTCGGGGACTTGCAGCAAAGTGGGTCCCAGCGGCTCCACGACCTCTTTGATCAGGCGGCGCAGCTCATGCTGCGTCTGCGGATGGGTGTAACGGTAGGAGCCTTCACCACTCTGCGGCACCAACGATCCCCAGCCATGATACATGATGCCGCGCACCGGCCTGGCCAGTTTGGTCCAGAACGCTTCACGCAGATGCATGGGCGCGATGGTCGGGAATGCCGCATCGGGATCGGTGTCCTCCCACGGCGAGGCGGGTGCTTTTCTGACCTCGTCTCCTTTGGCGATCGGTGCCGTCTGCGAGCGGTACCAGATGATCTGGGTCATCTTCATGACCTGTTGCGGCTGAGCGGCACCGCGCGCCATAGCAAATAGTTCGTCGGTCGCCACGCCGATGCGGATCGGATCGGGATAGGAGTAGGTCCACTGCGACACGATATCCGCGCTCCCGCCGCTTCCGTAGACGCTCGCCACACGCACCGCCGGATCGTGGAATGTCCAAAGTCCTTCCCGCCCGGTCGACCGGAGCCCCCGGTGCAACTCGGAGTTCATGCGGTTCCAGCCGTCGCCCTCTTTCCAATACCAAGAGAGGAAGCGCAAAAGCGGATGGTCATCAGGAATCACCCTGTCAGACGGAAAATCGCTCAGCTTGATGTACTCCACACCGTTCTTGTTCGGTGCATTCGTTGGATAGTCAGAACCGGTCGCGCGCTGGCACGCCTCGCGGTCATGCGCGTGCCAGCAGACGTTTGCGCCGTCGCGCACCTCGGTATGCAGCAGAGCTGCCTGCCAAGCCGGAAAGTCGCTGTAGGCCTGCGCCACCGATGCGCCTACATTGAAGGCGAACGTCTGCATTTCTGGGAACGCCGCACAGAGCGCCGGTCTGTTGTCGTTGCTGACGCCCTTGCGATCCACGCGCCGGAACTCCGGCTTGGCGTTGGCCGCCCAGTGGCCAGGAGAAAGCGTCGCGATGATGCCGACATCATGCGCCAGCGCGGTGTCCAGCATCTGCTTGACCGCCGCGACGCGCTCAGGCGTCTCGGGCTCAACCGGCTGCCCCGCGTCAAAGATGCGCTTGAAATCCGCGCCGAACCCCAGACAGTGCGTGAACCCGATTTCCGTCAGGCGCGGTAGCTCGCGCATGACGTTGCCCGCTCCGTAAAGGCCCCACATCACTACCGGCATGCGCGGTGGACGACGCGGCATCAGCGTGAACGTCACGCTCTCTTCGCTCACATAAGGATCGCTCGCCTCCTTCAAAGGGGTCTCGACGCGCAGTCGTAGTGTATAACTGCCGGGACGCAGCGCCGTATCGACCGGCACCTCGATCGTCCGGCTCTCACCCGACGCAAGTTCCGGTATCTGATGGCGCGCGGCCTCGCGTCCCTCGACCGTGCAGAGCACAGAGATGTTGTGCGCGGCCTCACGCTGGGCATTGGCCAGTTTGAAACGCAAGGCTGGCGTCTTTTCCATACGCACAAACACGCTGCGGTCGGATGTCAGGGCCAATGTGACCGGACGAAACTCCAACGCGCCTTGACATAGACGTACCTGCGTCAGGTATCCCGGAAAGCCATGATAGTAGCTGCCGATGCGGTCGCCGATGGAGAGCGGATGGCCGCCCGGCGCGATACGCCCGCGCCCCGTCCGGGTGACCGTCCCCTGCGCGGTGCCGTCCCTGAAAAACCGCACGGTGCCAGCGCCGTCGTAGGTGACCGCGAGATGCGTCCAGATGTTCGTCGCAAACACCGAGGGCTCCGAACTATACACTTCCGAATCGTCGCCGAAACCGAGCCGCAGATAGGCGCGCCGCTGACCGCTTTTATCGGCGGCTCCCAGCGTCCATTGGTAATCCGTGTGCGCCACGTACTTCTTGTCGATCAAGAACGCTTCGGGATAATCGACAAATTCAGGCTTCGGCTTGATCCACATCTCCAGCGTGAACGCGCCCCGGGGCGAGAGCGAGGTGTGATTGGCGACAACGGCCGCGTGGCGTTTGTCTTCCACCGGCCAGCCGCAGAACGACTCTAGACAGGAACCCCAACGGGCATCCGGCACCAGCACGGTGCCGTGCAGCACCGCGTCGCGTCCCTTGCCCGACGCGTCCTTCAAGTCTGCGAAAGTCCACAGCCCCACCACCTTCTCGCCGGTCGCATCCGCACCCATGTAGGGCGACAGCCAATTCTCGCACGGCTGCTCCGCGCGCAGCATCCACACCGACACCGCCAGCGCACACGTCAATCTGACACCGTTTTTCACACGTTTCCTCCGCCAGTCGGTTCTCAAGCGATTTTAACCAATTCGGATGCGATCGGCCTCCCCTTGGCCCCAAAACACTCAATCGGGCGCACCGTGAAACGGTAAGGCCCTTTCAACGTCAGGTCTTTACTCAGGAACGTGCAAAGCCCGGATCGATGGAATGACGGTTCGTCGAGGCTGTAGAAGTCCGGCGCGAGTACGCGCCGCTGCGCCTGTATGAGATCCACTCCATCCGCTTCAAGCGCCGCCGTGACCTCATACTCGAACACACGACATTTGTTCTTCGTTTCTGCATGAGGGAAGGTTACATCGACAAACTCGGCGCCCTCTCCGTCCTTACGTATTGCAACGGAGACCTTCGCTCCCGAGGCAAACTCCGGGGCCACGCGCGCCGCGCGGCGCACAGCAAAGTCGAAGGGTTTCTTTTCGGCGACAGGAAGCGGCAAAACCCATTTGTCTCCCAACGCCATGCCAGAAATGAAATCAAGGCGATCAATGTCAATGCGGTCGTCATAGACCGTCACGAACTGCCCCTGACGGCACTGCGACAGCCCCAGTGCTTTCATGCGGCGCGCACGCTTCTCCCCTGTATAACCGAAAGCGTTGTCGCGCCCGTTTTCGCGCAAGGCGTACTCGTTGCTCCCGTAGTAGAGCGACGACGCATTGATCGAAGTAAAAGCCCCCTGCCAGATCGACCGCTCATCTGTAAGTGAATAATGCGAATGCCCGGAGAAGGCCACGGCATTCGGAAATGCTGAAAGCGCACGCGTGGAACGTCCGTCGTCATGCCCCCACGCCCAAGGGCCCATAACTGTATCCTTCGGATGCTCGTGTTGCGTGTAGAAGAATGGCAGCGACGGATCGATTTCCTTCGCATGCGCCTTCATGAACTCCTCGATCTGGATACCGGCACCAGATTTCTCCCAATGCGCCCCGATAACCGGATATCCCTTGACGGTCTTCATCCAGATAGGTTGAAAATCTTCGTGGAACAGCCTGCGCCAGGTCTTCTGGCGGACGTCGGCATAGCCAATGGAATCGGCCAGACGAGCCTTCTCGTCCGTTGAAGGTGATCGATAGTGGGGATTTCGCCAGCCGTCGACACAGTGGTTGCCGAGGACGAAAAGGTGTTCGACGGGACGTCCATCCGGTGCCTTGCCATTGGGAAAGACGGAGTACCAGACATTCGCGCAAATCTCGAGTTCCGCGACACGGCCTGTATCAGCGATGTCACCCGCCAGAAGTACCGCATCCACCCCTCGATCCCTGAAATATTCGAGTGCCTTCCGAAACATCTCACCCTGCTCTGGTTTGTCACAGCGGATGTGTATGTCACTGAGAACGCCCATGCGAAGGCGTTCTTTTCCCGAATCGGCCGCCCATGTTACGTCGCCGCCGTAACAGGCAACTCCAAACAAAGTCGCGGACTTCACAAAGTCTCTTCGAGAGATTCCCATAACCGTAGCCCTTTGAATATTCCCATAGGGTGGATCAGCAAAACACCGCCACTCATGGTTAACGTAGATTATGTGTGTGGGAGAGAGATGGGTCAACCCCTAAACTCACCGCGTCACCGAAACCAAAACCGATTGGGGTTGCAGGAGTTTCACAGGCTTTGTATAGTACGATCGTTCATTTGGCACCAAAAAAGGAGCGCTAAAAATGTGTGGTACGGTTCAATATCGTGTGTATGTGCGTGTCATCGGCCTTGCCCTTCTCGTGGGAGCCTGCCTGACGGGGATAACCGGTTGCGGGCCTTCCGCCGAAAAAAAGGCGGCACGCGAGGCACTTCTCGGTCACGAGATCGAACGGACGTTTGACACCATCCAGCGATTGCGCGGCGAAAACAATAACAGTGAAGCCTTGGCCGTAGCCGAGCGTGCCTTGGCCAACCCGAAATATGCCACGCACAAGACGCGCTTCTTCACGGAAAAAATCTCCATCCTCGTGGCGCAAGAAGATGATGTCGCCGCGCGCACCGCGATTCTCGAGGCGTGGAAAAAAATGCCGGAAGCCGCGCGCGCTGTCTTCGGCAGCGTCTACAACATTTACCGGCAAGCGGACCGCCATGCCGACATCCGCAACTGGTGCCGCGACTTGCAGGCGCGCGAGATCGGTTTGCCGGCCGACCTGTTGCCTCAGGTGTTGAACTGGCAACTTACGGCCTCGCTCGCGATGGCTGATGCGGAACTCGCGCAAAAAGACCTCGACAGTATCATCAACGGGTTGCCGGCCGAGAAGGCGGCCCCCATCGTGCAGCAAGGTGTGGGCGGCCTGATCGATAGCGACCAGCATGCTCTCGCCGCCCGTCTATTGGAGCACCTACAAGCTAAAAAACTGGTTGCCGAGGCATACCGCCATCTCTTGTCGGCACTTTCGCTGCGCACCGTACTGGCCGCGAAAAAGTGGGACGAAGCACCCGCCGCGTTCGACGCTTGCGTCGCACAACTGCCGGACAGCATGCTCTACTCTCTCGCGCGTACCTTCTTCACGACGCTCCAAAAAGAGGAGCGTAATGATCTGGTCGAACAGGCCAGCAAAAAGATGGTGTACAACGCTCTCGACAAGACCAACTCCGTCAACTACGCGGCACGTGTCTGGGTGGAGACCGGCGTGGCTGCCAACCCCCGCTTGCTGCCGGAACGCCTCGACGCCCTGCTGGTTGCCCGCATCTCGCCGGTGCAGGTCGGCAACCTCTTCGACCGCTACTTCTATGAAATGGCGGATAAGCCCGAAATCATCCGCGCCCTCTGCGCTGTCGGCGAGCGTATCCTCGCGACCTGCTCCGATGAGAACACGATCAACTCTGTCAAAATCAAGGTTCTGGACGGTGCCTTCATCATCGAGAATTACGACCTTGCGGTGCAGATGCTGGAAAAAGGCATTCCGGGAAAAGACAAAACTTGGCATGATATGTCGTTGCCCAAGGTCAAAGCGCACCGCGCCATGGCCAAAAAACAGCCGCGTGAGGCAGTCGGCTTCTTCCGCGAGTTTATGAATGCCTGGATCGCCTCGGATCAAGAGGAGGAGTTCGACCCCACTAGCGGCATCGCCTACAGCCGCGAGTGGATTCTAGGCCGCAACGCCAAACGCATCGGCGACATCCTCGACACGATCCCGGATAAGGCCGAAGCGGATAAGGCGCGCGCCGAGGCTAAGGAATATTTCAGGACCGCGATTAAGAAGGCGGAAAACGACCCGGCGGCGCTTGAGCTGCTGAAAAAAGAGACTGATGGGTTCCTCGATTAACGCGGGCGAAGCCTGCGGGTAGGCTGTGAGGCTATGAGGCGGTAAGGCGGCAAGGCGGCAGGTTGGTTTTTTCTCACACGAAGGTTCTTTTTGGGGGGCATTGCTCGGTTTTTCTATCCCCAGATGGACACAGATTACGCAGATTTTTTTGGGGGGGCATGACTCGGTTTTTTAGCCGCAGAGATCGCAAAGGTTTTTTTTGGGGGGGCAGGGCTGGCCGCAAGTCGCAAGTCGCGGGTCGCGAGTCAACCAAACATCGTTAGACGTTAGCCCCGAAGGAACTGAACATTGAGCCAGTACGAAACCCGCAACCTAAGGACACCTTGCATTTCAACTGCTTTTGGGCTCGACGTTCAACTGATTGAAACCCTGAAACCTTGAAACCAGAAACCAAAGAGAGTTGAAGGTTCAACTTGCTCTTTTTAGGTTCACCCCCCTTGCCCCCACCCTTCCACCAGCGCGGCGATCGTTTCAAGCGCATCCGCCTCGGGCAGCGTCTTGATCCGTTCGCCCCGCACGTAGAGCACAAAGCACCCTTGACCGCCCGCCACGGCGATGTCAGCGCCCTTGGCTTCGCCCGGTCCGTTCACGACACACCCCATCACCGCCACATGCGGTCGTGGTGCGTCGGGGTGCTCGCGGTAGAATCGCTCCAGTCGCTCCTCCACGCGCGCGGCCAGCCCAGCCACGTCCACACGCGTCCGGCCGCAGGTCGGACAGGAGGTCACCGCCGCGCCGGGTGCGCGCAGTCCCGTGCTACGCAGCAACTCGACCCCTACCCGCACCTCTTTCACCGGCACGTCGGTAAGCGACACTCGGATCGTATCGCCGATGCCCTCCAACAGCAACGCGCCCAATGCCACGCAGGAGCGCACCGTACCGGGCAGAAATGTACCGGCCTCCGTCACTCCAAGGTGTAGCGGATACACGGTACGCGCCGATAGCAGGCGATAGGCCGCCAGCGTGCGCGGCACGTCGGAGGCTTTGACCGAAATCTTGATCTCGCGGTACTCCTCGGCTTCAAGCAGCGCGACATGGCGCAACGCGCTCTCGACCAGTGCCTCGGCCGTCGCCGATCCATGCTTGGCCAAGATGTCGGCTTCGAGCGAGCCGCCATTCACGCCGATGCGGATCGGCACACGGCGGCCGCGAGCCGCCGCCACCACGGCGCGTACGCGCTCCGGTCCGCCGATGTTGCCGGGATTGATGCGCAGTCCGTCCGCACCGGCTTCCAGCGCCGCAAGCGCCAGCCGGTAATCAAAATGGATATCCGCCACCAGCGGCAGCGGCGACGAGGCGCGCACCTGCCTGAAGACAGCGGCCGACTCCGCGTCCGGAACAGTCAGCCGGATGATGTCGCACCCCAGATCGGCGGCCTCGTTGATCTGACGCAGCAACGCCTGCGCGTCGTGCGGATCGGCGTTCGTCATGGTCTGCACGCTGACCGGCGCACCGCCGCCGACCGCCACCGGCCCCACGAAGATTTGGCGCGTCTCGCTACGCGGACGCACCGCCGCTGTTGCGTCAGTCTGCATGGTTACGGCAACTCCTACATCCGCGCACAGCGCGGAAAGCGGCTCGTGGGGACACTCGCCCTCCAAAAAGCCTTTGTGCCCTTAGTGCCTTTGTGTGAAAAACTCCTAATTCCTAAATCCTAAATGACAACTCCGCGACCCGCGCGTAACGCGCGGGTCACGGTCGCGCCTCCGCCTCCGCGGACGGTGCGTTGCTTTCCGCCGCCTGCTGCTCTTGCGCCATCTCGCGCAGCACGCGGTTGGTCTTGACCTTACGCGCGATATCAACGTAGACCAACAGCAGCATCAGTCCGATCAAAATGACGGCAAAGGTGTTGACCAGCGCGGCGACCACTTTGGGGTGCGGCTTGCGGCGTGTGATGATCTCGTACAGCGCAAAGAGGATATGACCGCCGTCCAGCACCGGGAAGGGCAGCAGGTTCAGGATCGCCAAGTTGACGCAGATCAGGCGCAGAAAACCCAGCCCGTCAATCAAACTACCGCGCACCGTGCTGTAGAGCCCCATCACAATCGCCACCGGCCCGCCGATGTTGCGTGCGACGGCCTTGCGCTCGCCCGGCGATTCAGGCGCGAACAGCGCCTGCAAAACCCGGACCACAGAGAGTGAATCCCATTTGAGTTGCTGCCACGGATCACGGTACATCATCCACGGCTTCGTACCCTCACGACCGTCACTCCAACGGATACCGATCAGATAGCGCTTGGCTTCTTCCTCGTAGCGCGGCGTCACCGAGAGCTGCATGTGCTCGGCGCCTCGCTTCAATGTGAGCAGCGCCGGTTTTGCACCTCGCTTGGCGATCAGTGATGAAAAATGATATGCACCCATCACCGGCGTATCGTCCACCGCCAGGATCACGTCCTTAACTTGCAACCCGCTCTGTGCGGCCGCCGAACCGGGAATCACTTCCTTCACCTCGCAGCGCGCCTCGGGAAAGACACCGGCGAGCGTCCGCAAGCCCAGCACGTTGTTGGTCTCAAACGTGATGGTCAGGTCGTGGCGCGCGCCGTTACGCAACACGCCGAAGGTCGCCTCGCCGGAACCGCCCGCCAGTTGCCACTCAACCTCCATGTCGGTCCAGGTCGACACCTTGTGCCCATTGACGCTCTCAATGCGGTCACCGGTACGCAGTCCTGCCTCCCAGGCCGCCGTCCCTTCCTCCACCAGCCCAATGCGCGTATCCAACGCGCCGGTTCGCACGCCCGGCATCCAAGCAATGCATAAAGCCAGCGCCACCGCCAGCACCACATTGCCGAACGGCCCCGCCACCGCAACCACGATCCGCCGCCACGCTGCAATATCGGGCAGGTCATCGCGCGACGCCTCGCCGCTGCCACCCTGCACCTTTTCCATACCGGAAGGATCAAGTTGCGGCAACGCCACATACCCGCCGAAAGGTATGCATCCGATCTTATACTCCACACCGTTGACGGTGCGCTTCCAAAGCGCCGGTCCGAAGCCGATTGCAAAGGCGTCCACCTGCAAACCCATCCAGCGCGCAGCCAGAAAATGACCGAACTCGTGGATGAAAATCGCCAAACCGAACAGCAGGAGCACACACGCGCCCGCTAAGACCGACAACAAAAACTCCATGATACTCCACCACTCTTTCCCGGCCCGGATCCGTGATCAGGCCAAAACTTTATCCGCGTCCCGCATGCCGCATCGCTCGGAAGCCGCGATGCGCGCCCAGGCGTCCGCCTCTACAATCGCCTCGTACGTTGCGGCGGGCTGCACCGCATGCGCGTCCATCACCTGTTCGACCGTCCGCCAGATGCCGGCAAATGGGATCGCGCCCGCCAGAAATGCCTCGACCGCCACCTCGTCCGCCGCGTTAAGCGCCGCCGGCAAGGTGCCGCCAACGGCCGCCGCCTCACGTGCCAGCCGCAGGCAGGGGAAGCGCGACTCGTCCGGTGCTTCGAACGTCAGACGGCCCTGACTCACCAGATCCAGCGACGGCATCACGGCGGCCAGGCGGTCGGGCCAAGCCAGCGCATACTGGATCGGGAAGCGCATATCTGGCATCGAAAGCTGCGCCAACTGCGTTCCGTCCACAAAAGTCACCAGCGAATGCACGATACTTTCGGGGTGTACAACCACTCCGATCCGCGTGGCCGGCACATTGAAAAGCCACTGCGCCTCCATGATCTCCAAGCCCTTGTTCATCATGGTGGCCGAGTCGATCGTCACCTTGCGCCCCATGTTCCAGCATGGATGATCCAGCGCCTGTTCGGGCGTCACCCGTTCGAAATCGACCTCGCGTCGCGCCGTGAAAGGCCCGCCCGAAGCGGTGAGCGTAAGGCATGCTACGCGATCTTCGGCTGCTGGTTCATTGTCGTGCGTACGCACGCAGGCCGGAGCGAAGGCAGAGGATTGCAGACACTGGAACAGTGCGCTGTGCTCGCTATCCACCGGTAACAGGCTGACTCCCGCCTCGGCGCGCCGCCGCATGACCAGTTCGCCGGCCGCGACCAACACCTCCTTGGTGGCCAGCGCCACATCCTTGCCCGCCTCCAGCGCCGTCAACACCGGCTGCAGACCGGACAGCCCCACCAACGCGCAGAGCACGGTATCGGCCGCCGCCAGTCCAGCCAGCGCCGTCACGCCCTCCGCGCCAGCCCAAACCTGAATGCCGTGCGGACGCGCCAGCGCCTCCGCCTCGGCGGCAGCGGTCCGGC
>DAOTMQ010000065.1:12353-16021 GCA_035450385.1 Kiritimatiellia bacterium
ACCTGAATGCCGTGCGGACGCGCCAGCGCCTCCGCCTCGGCGGCAGCGGTCCGGCTCCCGACCGCGACCACCTTCACACTGAACTGCAACGCCTGCTCGATCACGCGCTTCACATTGGTGCGTGTGGCGAGACCGACCACCCGCACCGCATGCGGCAGGGCTTCGGCGACCTTGAGCGCATTCTCGCCGATCGAACCCGTACTCCCGAGTATGACGACAGACCTCATGGCGATACTGATTGTCCGACAAACCAAGCGAGATAGAAATAGAGGACCGCGGGCGTGAAGGTCAGGCTGTCGAACATGTCGAGGATGCCGCCGCCACCGCCCGGCAGCAGACCGGCGGAGTCCTTAGTGTTTGCCGAACGTTTAAACATCGACTCGATCAAATCTCCCATCGCACCGACCACCCCCAGCACCGCGCCCAAGATCAGCGCATGCGGCACATTCAGCGCGGTCAGCGGGCCGCCTGGCAACCACGTGTAATGTTTCGCCGCCTGAATCATCGCCACGCTCACGAGCATGGCAGCAGCGATCCCACCGAAAAAGCCCTCCCATGATTTTTTAGGCGAGACGCGCGGAAACATCTTGTGGCGCCCCCACGTGACCCCGACCGCAAAAGCCCCCACGTCGCTGAACTTCACGACCGCTGCCAAGTAAGAGGCCAGATACACACCGACGCGCGCCGAGGGAATCTCAAACATAGAGTCCGCCCCCCATTGCGCCAACCGGATAAAAAAGCTGAGCATAAAGGGCAGGTAGAAGAAGCCCAGCAGCGTGACGCCTGTGTGTTCGACCGGTCGTGCGATCCGCGAGTCAAACAGCACACGCAACAGTAACGCGAAGATCAGTGCCGCCAGCACCAGCGTTTCGAACTGATGGCCCATCGGCAGTTCGTATGCCGCGCAGGGCGGAAAGGCGTAACAGGCGATCAGCCACACTGCGCCCATCGCCATGCCGCCGTTGCGGCTGACCGGATGGCCGTTACGTTTCATCATTTGGTAGAACTCGTTCTGGCAGGCGCAGGACATCAACAGCAGCACGCCGAAGAGCATCCAGCCCGGCATATAGCACAGGGCAAAGAGCCAGGCCGCTCCCACCAGCACACCCGTAACAACTCGTTTCGTCAAGATTCTTGCTCCTGCCTAGCCCCTGCCGTTTCCGCGCACGGCATCCCCGACTCCACACCGCCAAAGCGGCGGTCGCGCGCGGCATAGGCCGCCAGCGCCGCGTGGAAATCCGCCTCCCGGAAATCCGGCCACAGCACCGGGGTCACGTAGAACTCGCTGTAGGCGCACTGCCACAGCAGAAAATTGCTGATGCGCAACTCGCCGCTCGTACGAATGATCAGATCCGGGTCTGGCACGTCCGGCGCATCAAGACGTGCGGCCACAGCAACCTCGTCGACCTCTTCCGGTACGAGCGTCCCGGCCTTGACCTCTTCGGCGATGCGCCGCGCGGCACGCGCCAACTCACTACGCCCGCTATAGCTGAGCGCGACGATGAGTTGGCGGTCGAACGCGGCGGTCGAACGCTCGATACGCGCCAGCGCCTGTTGCAACGAGCCGGAGAGGTCCTCGCGCCGCCCGATCACGCGCAAACGCACCCGGCGCTCGATCATCTCGCGCTCGTATTTGTCGATGAACGTACGGAGTAATGTCATCAACCCCGACACCTCCGCCTGCGGACGCGACCAGTTTTCGGTACTGAAGGCGTAGAGCGTGAGGTAACCGACCCCAACGTCGCGGCAGTAATCAAGCACACAGCGCACCGTCTCGGCACCGGCCTCATGTCCGGCGAGGCGCGGCTTTCCGCGTTGCCTGGCCCAACGACCGTTTCCGTCCATGATAATGGCGACATGCGCCGGTACTCTATCGGCTGGGTTTTCCACCGTGCGACTTTCCTCCTTCCGCGTTTATGCGTTGAGGGTCCGCCAATCTCTTTTTCTTTTACAACCCGAGGCGCATCGTGGTCTCGCGCGCCGGCCCGACAGAGAGGATGCCCAGCCGACCGCCGATCAACGATACCAGACGCTCCACGTAGGCACGTGCCTTGATCGGAAGTTCCTCATAGCGCGTACAATTACTGGTCGGCGTCATCCAGCCCGGCATCTCCTCATACACCGGCGTGCAACGCTCCAAGGTACTCAGGTCTGCCGGGAAGGTCTCATAGCGCACACCATCATCGCGCTCATACGCGGTACAGATTTTGATGGCCGGTAGTTCGTCCAGCACGTCCAACTTGGTCATGGCCCAGAAATCCACACCGTTGACCATGGCGGAGTGACGACCCACAACTGCATCAAACCAGCCGCAGCGCCGGGGCCGACCAGTAGTCGTGCCGAATTCGCCGCCCTTCTGGCGCAGATGCTCGCCGGTGGCGTCGGTCAATTCAGTGGGGAACGGTCCCGCGCCGACGCGCGTCGTGTAGCACTTGATCACGCCAACCACCCGGTCTATCCTGCGCGGCGAGAGCCCCGAACCCGTGCAGGCACCGCCAGCCGAGGGATTGGACGATGTCACAAAGGGATAGGTTCCGAAATCAATGTCCAGCATGGTGCCCTGCGCGCCTTCCATCAGAATGCTCTTGCCGACGCGGTCAGCGGCGTTCACGAGCGCCACCGTATCCGCGATATAGGGCTTCAGCGTCTCAGCCGCCTGCGCATAAGCCGACACCGTCTCCTGCACGTCCAACGTCGGCGCGCCCCGGCTCGCGAGGATCGTATTCGCCTCTTCAACCCCGGACCGAACCTGATCCAGGAACCGAGGACTCAGCATCTCGCCGACACGCAGCCCGACACGGCTCATCTTAGCGCCATAGGCCGGCCCGATGCCGCGTCCCGTGGTACCGATCTTGCGCTCTTGCGAACGGCGCGCCTCGTCGGCCGCATCCAGCGCGCGGTGCCAGCGCATGACCATGTGCGTACGGTCGCTGATCGCCAGACGGCCTTGCAGATCAAAGCCCCGCGCTTGCAGGCCCTCGATTTCCTGAATCAGATCGAAGGGATCCATCACCACGCCGTTGCCAATCACGCACTGCTTGTCGGGATGCAGGATGCCGGAAGGGATCAGATGCAGGACATACTTCTCGCCCTCCGCAATCACGGTGTGCCCGGCGTTGCTACCGCCTTGGAACCGCACAACCACATCCGCCTGTGACGTCAGGACATCGATCACCTTGCCCTTGCCTTCGTCACCCCACTGCGCACCCACCAAAATCGTATTCGGCATAAAAACTCCCCATGAACGGTCTACCGGCCGCTATAGCCTTTCGAGAACAACAGCCGGAGAGTGTACCCTATTTCTTGCGGTCGGGGCAACCTTTCGCTGCCACCTTTTGCTGCCACCTTTCGCTTTCGCTGCCACCGTCGAGTCATCCATTAGTCGTCTAAACACCTGTCCCTTAGTTGCGGTCCCTTAGTTGCGCTCGGTTACGGTCAAAGGAACTGGCTCAGAAACGTGCGGGCCGGAACGACAACGGGAGTCTGATGGACAAAGCAGTCCGCTTCAACAAAAGGCTCGTCGATGACGACTTGAAACGCATGCTTGCTGCGGATCTGCCGCTGCATGAAATCCAACGATGGCGACAGTGCCGTGTCAGAGTATTTAACCTCAACCAGAAACCAAGGTTTCTGATCCCGTGTCACCACAAAATCAACTTCGCGTTTTT
>DAOTMQ010000066.1:0-15708 GCA_035450385.1 Kiritimatiellia bacterium
GACGCGTTGCCGATACGCGCGGCCCACTCAGCCAACGGTGGAGGCAGGTGTTGCGCCTGCACCTGTTGCCAGTAGCGCGGCTGGTGGACATACCAGTTGGTCACCAACGCGACCAGCACAAGCAAGATGCTGGCCCAACGGATACAACGGCGGATCAGACGACGTACCATAGACGATCAGGTGGTTGATAGGACGTAATCATAACATTGGGCGAGCGCTTGCTGGAAATCTTGCGGTGAACGCCGCTCGCGCCGCAGGGTTTCGCGGCCGCGCCGGGAGAGTTCAGCGCCTAGGCGCGGACTGTCGCAGAGGCGCAAGATACCTGCCGCGAACTCGGCTGGAACCGGGCGCGTGATGACGGCGTTCTCGGCGGAGAGGATGGCGCGGTTCGCCGGGGTGTCGGCCGCGACAATCGGCGTGCCGGACTTGAGGTAATCCAAGACTTTGATCGGTGCCGTCATGCCGGCGCGGCGTGGCGAGACGAGCACATCCGAAATCGACAGCAGTGCGGCAAGCTCTTCGGTCTCGATGCGTCCCGGAAAACAGACCGACTCGTCGATGCCGGCACAGGCGAGCGCCTGAGTCATCCGCCGGATTTCAGCGGCGTCGCCGCCGACGACAACGAAGCGCGCGTTTGGGCGGGTCGAAAGCACATGCGGCATCGCATTGAAAAACAGATCAAGCCCCTGAAAACGTGAGTAAGAGCCAACGCAGGTGATCAGTTTCTGGCCACGTTCGGTCCGGTAACGGGCCATGGCGAGGTTACGGATCGATGGCGAAATCTCCTCGTCGATTGCCGGGATGTCTGGGATCACACATGCACGGCTACGGCAGTCGAGGCGGCTGAACAACTCGATCATGCCTGTGTCGTTGCCGATGACAGCGGCCGCGCGGCGCAGTGCCCGCCGTTCCAGAATCCGGTGGAGGGCATGCCAGAAGGGGTTGAATCCGCGTGGTCGATCCAGAACGAAGTCACCCGTGCGCTCAAACACCCACGGGGTTTTTGTCAGGCGTCCGGCGATGCCCGCCACGATACCGCCGTCGTCGATGCCGTGCATGAGGGTGTAGGCGTGATGGTTGCAGGCGGCGACAGCTTTGGTAGCCATGACGACATCCGTCGCAAAACGGCGCAATGATGGTCCCGGCGGAAGATCCCGACAGAAGGGCAGGTGCGGGGTTGAGAGTGACTGCACGCCCGGCATGTCAGGCACGGCGCTGCCCGGCGGGGTCAGGAGGTCAACCGTATGTCCGAGCGCGACGAGCGCCGCGAGATCATGGCGCACACGATGGCTGGCCCCGCGCCATGGAACGAAGGGAGTCGAAGAGACAAACAGGATACGGGGCATGGCAAAAGGGCCTGTGGTAAAAGGGCGGGGCGAGTGACCGGTCCCGCTTTCTTCGTCAATAGTCCTTGTCGTCGGGTTGCTCGATCGTCTTGAGCAGACGCTCGACAAGGACGGTCGTCGAGAGTCCCTCCGAGTCGGCCGCGAAGTTCGTGATGATGCGGTGGCGCAGAACCGGAACCGCCGCTTTCACCACATCGTTGCAGCTTACGTGGATGCGTCCTTCCAGTACGGCACGCGCCTTGGCGGCCAGCACGAGAAACTGTCCGGCACGCGGCCCGGCACCGTTTGAGACGTATTTCTTGATGAAGTCCGGACTCTTGTCATCCTGCGGCCGCGTGGCGCGTGCGAGGCGCACCGCATATTTGATGACGTGGTCAGAGACGGGGATTTTACGCACAACCTCTTGGAGCTGCAACAGCTCGTTCTTGGAGATGACTTTCTGTGGCTCCTCCCGTTTGGCCACGGTGGTGGCCTTGACCACGGTCTCTTCCTCATCCTCTTTGGGGTAGTCGACCCACAGATTGAACATGAAGCGGTCCTGCTGCGCTTCCGGCAGCGGATAGGTGCCTTCCTGCTCAATCGGGTTCTGCGTGGCGAGCACGAAGAAGGGGGCGTCGAGTTTGTAGGTCTGGTTACCGACGGTCACAGATTTTTCCTGCATGGCTTCCAGCAGCGACGCCTGGGTCTTGGGCGGTGTACGGTTGATTTCGTCGGCCAGCAGCATGTTGGTGAAAACCGGCCCCTTGATGAAGCGGAAGGTTTTTTTATCGGTTTCAGGATCGTGCTCCAGAACCTCGGTGCCGGTGATGTCGGTGGGCATCAGGTCCGGGGTGAACTGCACGCGCTTGAAGTCCATGTCGAGCACCTTGGCGATCGTGGCGCAGAGTGTGGTCTTAGCCATGCCGGGCATGCCGACCAGCAGGCCGTGGCCGCCGGCGATGATGACCATCATCACTTGATCGATGATGTCGACCTGTCCGATGATGACCTTGGCAATTTCTGCCCGGATCATGTCGGAACGCAGCGACATCGCTTTGACGAGCTTGAGGTCTTCTTCCGATGCACCGTGCACTTTGAGTTCGCGCTTACCCTTTCGTGCCGGTTGGACGTCTTCTGCGGGGGCGGGCGTTTCCACTTCCATCTGATCGGCGACGGCAGCGGTCGGCTCTTCGATGAAGAGCAGGACAACCTGTCCGCCCAGAATGATCTGGCATCCGCTGTGGAGGATGGCTTGGCCTACGGATTCGCCGTTGACCGTGGTACCGTTCGAACTGTCAAGATCTTCGATTACCCATCCTCCATCATCAACGGGGGAGAGCTGCGCGTGCCGACTGGATATCGCGTCGGCGGGGATACAGATGGAGCAATCTTCGGCGCGACCGATCAGATACGATTGGGTCGGTACGAGTTCGGTCAGCAACTGGTCGCCTTCGGGTTGTTGCAGGAATAGCTTTGCCATTGTGTGTTTTCCTTTATTGTCAGATAGAGTTAACGAGATTCTTAGGGTGTCACCAGGCTCCCCGGAGCGGGATCGCTGGCGAGTGTGATTGTGCCCAAGTCTTTCACGGAGGTTGTCACGCGGATTCCCTGCAACGCCTTGCAGAAGTAACCGGGAATCGGCCCTTTGGTGTCGGGCGGTCCCAATTCCTGACGGGTGATTTCGCGGGTCTTTTTCATCTCCCAGTGGGTTCCCAGCTTGGTGGTGCCGACACTTTCCATCAGGCAGAGCTTGATGCTGCGGATCTGAATGTGCTTCAGGACCTCGGCGCTTTGCAGGGTGACCGGAAGGGTGCGGACCTCCTGTTCAAGCACGCGCGCCCTGCCGAAGGTCCCGCTCTGGCCCTCGAGGCGGTGTTGGTTTTTCACGTTGAAAAAAGGATTGGATTCGTTGACTTTCGCTCTGATCGAGCGCACGTCCGGCTCGGTCAGCGTGTTTTCGTCGCGCGAGAGCAACAACCCCTCGTAGAAGCAGTTCTCGCACAGCACGAAGAGGTCGTACTTACCGGGTGGCAGTCCGTGGAAGGAGAAAGCGTTGCTCTCGTTCAATGCGGCGAGGAAGACCTCGTTGGTCATGTCCTTGTTGATGTTACGCGCGTTCTTGGCGGCATCGCCGCCTGCTACGTTGGCCAACGCAGAAACGTTTGGAAAGCGTTGCGGCATGGCCAGCACGCCGAGCACCTCGGAGGGATTGCCGGCGATCACACCGCGCAAACCGCCACCAGACCAGGGGTCCGGCTTGGTGTACAGGTTGATGCTGACCTGGGTTTTACTGTAGGGCGACATGTTGCCGGGATTGATTTTGGTCGCCGCGCACACCAGCGAGGTCGCGAGAACGGCCAGCAAAGCGCCAGCGGCACGGGGAGCTATACGGGATGTCATCATCGTGTAAGGATCTCCTTCATATCGGCTTCATAGGGGTGCCCCGGGAATCGGCGGATAAAGTCGGTGGCGATCTCTTTGACATGTGTTTTGTCGTTGAGTTTGAGCCGACACTCGATCTCCAGTTTCATGGCGTCCGCGAGTTGCGCGCTCATGGTCACACCCTTGCGATAGGCCGCCAGCGCGTTAACCGCGCGGCGCACGTCTCCGACGGTGATGTAGATCTTGGCCTCCGCCATCGGATAGTCGCCGGAAAGTTTGGAGGCGGGAGATTCATTCTCCCAGTCGCTCAGCTTTTGGAAGGCCTCGGCCAGCGCGTCCTGTTCAAGGAAGCTGGTGATTGTCGCGTACATTGACGCATCGTGAACCGTATAGACCTTCCAGTCATCCACCTTCATACGTGAGGCGAGACTCTGCGTGGCGGGCCGCTTGGACGCCGCCCTGCCCGCTGTGTTGGTCTCGGTGTCGCGTTGTCTGCGTGCGCTGACGTAGGTCAGGCGCCCGCCCGCCATGCCGGTTTTATGGCGACTGCGGTAGCGGTCTTGCGCATCCTTGTAAAACTTCAAAGCCGCATCGTACTGGCCGAGCGCCCGCGCGACATCGCCTTGCCGTAACGCCGCAATCTGCGTTTGATCGGGAGCGATCGCCGCTTCCTTCAACAGAGTGACCTCGCGTCTGGCCGCTTCAGGGTCGTCGATGTCGAACAGATAGGCGCACACGCGCTCGTCTTTCCAGCGGAATTTGCGGGCGCTGGTCCTCTCGTTTTTCTCCAACCGCGTGATCCAGTCCAACAGGAGTTCGTCATTGCGTTGCAGGCGCAGCGTCTCGATGAACCGGTCTTCCAATGCCCAGCGCTCTTCGGACGGACGTTTCTGCAGGGTATCGAAGCCGCGGTTGAAGATGTCGACCAGAATCGGACCGGAATGGTAGGGGATGAGCAACTCAACCAACATGCCCCAGTGGTCATTGCTCCAGTCGACGCACGGATCGGCCGGCGGCGGGACGGCGCGCAGCATGTCGTACAAGGCCCTGCGCACTGCGAGCCGGTCTTCCTTGGTGTCCAGCGAAAGCGCGGGCGGCGTCCAGAAGCAACGCATGCGCACCGTGGTCCGGGCGACACCCGCTGCGTTCGAAACGGCGAGGGTGACCGGATATGAAATGGTGTCGGGGTCGCCGGAAACCAGCCAGTCGACCGCAGGTTCGTCAAGGCGCTTGTTGGGGGGAAACTCCCAAGTGACAGATTGTGTAGCGGAGGGCGTTACCGCGCCATAGGAGAGCGCGAACAGAACCAGCGGCTTCTCACCGATCCAGTAGTACCCGAGACGCTGGTTGTTGCCACGGATGGTTCCCGCGATGCGCCCATCTTTGAACGCGATCCGCGTGATGTCGGCGAGCCCGGAACGCGCGAGTCCGGTGACATGCTCGGGCAGTCCGTCTTGCGTCTCCATGCCGGGGCGTTTCCAGCAGAGGTTGATTTCTTGCGGGCCAGTCTTTTCAAAGTGGTAATAGTCGATGCGATGCAGGCCGGGCTCGAGGTCGACCCAATCGCCGCGCTGCCCTTTTGCCCCGGCGTGCCGTGTGTGGATGCCGGGCCAACTGTGGATGATCTTGCCGTCAATCGCGAACTCGGAGCCTTCGTCAGAAATCGTGCAGAAGTAGATACGCTCCTTTTTGTCGAGCACAAACGCGCCGACAATCCAAGTTGAAAAGTCGTCATCGGGGCCGAAGGGATTGACCATTGAGCCGATGCCGTAATCCCATACGTCAAAGGAGGCTCCTTGGGCTGGCGGGTAGTCGCGCTCCATGCGTCTGGCCACCGACAAACTGGCATTGCCGTTTTTTGAGAAGAAAATGGTCGATGGGAACAGGCGCGTGTTGGTCGGCCGCTGCGGCGAATTGGCCGAGGGGGTGATATAAACTGTAGCGTTCTTGCCATCGTCCGGTTGGGCAAACAACACGCCGAAGCCATCGGTTTGCGAGTCGGCGACGATGACGCTTTCCAGTGGCTTACCCTGCGCATCGCGCACCTCAGGGACACGGAACTTGCCGGGGAGCAGGCCGCCATTCGGGATCTTGACGAAAACACCCAGATCGGGATGGTCGGGATCACGCGAAACGGACACATCGACCCGCAATGCCGCGCTGGGTACAGCCCAGTTCTCCTGCTGCGCCCCGCCGCGCCCCGCCGCGACAATCAGCAGCGCACAAATAACGAGGGGCAGAAGGTACCGCGCGCAACGCCAATTCCGGTCTTTCTGATTGAGGGGGGCGATCATCTCACAACTCTTCAACACACGACTCCTTACGCATCCACACGCACATTACTGCATCTCACCAATCGCTTTAAAGTAGTCCGACACCATGTCGCGGTACTCGGCCGGGGCTTCGTCCGGCGATGCGGCAATCGCATCTTCGGCGCTCTCTGTATTGCTGACAGCCCCCATGTCCGCGTTACTGATCCCGTTTTCTAGCGATGTGTAGGTGCTGCTGAGTGCCTGCAACGCCTTCTTGTGCAGTTCGGCGATCATCGCCGGCGAAGCGTTCTGCTTCTGCATCACCTCGATCTGTTTGCTGAACGCGATGTACTTCTTGAGGTCGTAAGTCCGCAGGTTGTTGAGTTGTGCCTGGGCGTATACCGCTTCGGCGTTGCGGGTCAACTGGGCGCGTGTGCTCTCGGCGGAATCGGCCTCTACCTTGGTGTCACGCCGCGTGGCGCCTTCACCGCCCTCCATGCCCTTGTCCTGCGAGTAGCCGGAGTTTTTGCCGCCGCCTGTGGAGACAGCGTCTGTGTGACCCTCTTCTTCGACGTCGCCGGATTGATTGGAGTCCTGTGTGCGCCGCTTATCAAGATGCTTGTCACCCTCATTGATTCTGCCGGAACGCGACATCACCTCGCCGTCCGACATACCTTGACGTCCGACTTGTGAACGGCCGTCCTGATCTTTGTGGTCGGGCCGGTCGTTACCGGATTTACCTGCGGCGCTGTAGCTGACGGTTTCACCTTCCGAAATGCCCCATCCCATGTCAATGTTGGCCATGCCCTGATTGGTTACGGAGTCGTCCGCCTTCTCCGCCTGCTCCTCTTCCTGTTCCAGCAGGTCGCCGATGATGTCCTGCAACTCTTCGGGCATGGTCACCTGACCGATCGGCCCCTTCATCTCTTCCTTATCAATCGTCTCCATGTTGCGCTTGACGTTATCGGGCACAGAAAAGAGCCACATTTCCATTTCATCCGCCTTTTGCCCGGTCGCGATCATCATGTCGAGCAGGAAGTCCTCCTTTTGCAGGCCGATTTCGACCACTTCGTTTGTGCTGGATCCTGTCACCTGCTTCATCTCTTCGTACGTCTGGAAGGTGTCGGTCACCAGTTCGTTGACGGCGTCCAACTCGGGCATGGCTTGCAAATCGGTGGCGACCTTCAACATGGCCTGCGCCATGTTTTCCTTGAGTTCCACGATCTCCTCAAGCAGGTCTTCGTCGAGCTTCTCGGTCTTATCGCCCTGGCTACCGGTCTCGCGCAAGGCATCCACCACGCGCGCCTGCAAGTCTTCCATCTTCTTAATGGACTGCCGAGCGTTCTTGAGAATGGCCAGCGCCTCTTCGGTCTTGTCCTTGGTCTCGGTCTCGCGCCACTCTTTGAGGAACTCCATCAGCACGGCGATGCCGTTGGTCACGTTGTTCTGCGGCGGTACGGCATTCGCGATCTGGTCCGACTCCATGATTTCGGCGATCGTGACCATAGTGGGGTGGAGCCGTAGTTCTACCGCCCGGTCAGCGATCTTGGTCATCAAAGCGCCGAACTCTTGGTCTTCCCGGTCTTGCTTCGCCTCGGACCTGCAGAAGCCGATCATGGCCTCCATGTCTTGCGCAAGGTTGTCTTGCCGGTCGACGATGGCTTCCGGCAGTTCGGTCGTTTTCTCAATGGCCTTCAATGTGGCGGTGAGGTTGGCGGTCTGGCCTTTACGGATACCTTCCAACATGGCCAAGACACCGGCGGCGGCCTGCGAGATTTCGCCTTTGTTCATGTTGCCGTCCGCCTGGACCAGCAGGCGCAGCACCGTGTTTTGCGCGTCGACGGCGAGTCGGGCGTTCTCTTCGCGCGTTTCCGCCGCTCCCGTCACCATGCGGGTCAGCCGCATGGTGGCGTCAGGCAACGGCCCCTTGACCGCCTTGTCGAGTGCGACACGCGCCGTGCCGATCGCCGCGTCTTTGGTCTTCAGCAGGGTTTCGGCATAACTGCGGATATCCGTCTGCTTTTCAGCGACCTCCTGCCAGAGTTGCTCGTCATAAGTGGGCAGTCCCTCCTGCAGCCGCTTGGTGGTGGTGAGCGTGGCGCGCTGGCGTGCGACTAGCTCGCCGATCGTCTTGCGCGCCTCGCCGCGATTTTGCTGCTCGGCGGCAAACTGCGAGGAGAGCGTCGTCATCTCGAACAGAATCTGCTGGCTGACCGCACGGTTGGGCGCGTCACCGGCGGCAGTGTCATAGGCCACGATGCGCAACGCCGATGAGGCGGAGACGTCCGCCAGTGAACCGGTCCATTTTTCGTTGAAGACTCTCTTTCCGTCGAGGTCCCACTCTTTGAGAACGTCGCCCTCGGCACCCGGTTTGGCCCCTTTGTTGACGCGCTCGACGCGTACCTTGCCGAGGCCGTATTCGTCGGTGACTTCAAAGTGTACGACCGGCGCGGCATTGGGCGGCAGGACCGCCTTCGCGGCCGAAGGGATCACCAGCCGGATAGCGGGCGCGCGGTCCTCGATGAGTTCGAAGCGTACCGGTACGCGCATCTCAAGCCCGAAGGCGTCGCGCGCCGCGACTTGGAAGATCGCGCCGTCTTTGATTGTGGCGGATCCCGACCAGCTTGCCTTGTCCGTGCCGGGCGTCAGCGTCAGCGTCTCTTGATCGAAAAGGATCTGCGAGGTTTCGGTCGGCCGGTTGCAGACGACCCGGAAGGCGACTTCGGAGTGGACCGGAATCGCGACCGCATTGGTCAGCGCGTCGAAGGTACGCGGGGCCAATGATGTATATCCGGGCGGCGTCACCGTGAGCTGCAGGGCAGAGAGCGCCAACGGCGGCACGGTGTCGATCGTGAAGGTGTCGGTCGGATAGGCGTCGCCGACCTTGAACCGGTAGCGGAGCGAGGTGGCGATTTTTGAGACGCGGTAGGGGAACTCCTCCTCCGTGCCGGTGGATGAGAATTGGCCGATCCGCACCGTCGAACGTTTGTCGTCGGCCGGATAAAGGTCCAGGTCCACGAACTGTCCGGCGCGGCCGGTGGCCTTCACCACCAGATCAATGCCGGAGCCCTGCACGATGGTCTTGTCGGTCGGCGTCACAGCGAGGACCGTCGCAAAGGTCGGCGGCGAAAGCCGTGAGAAAGGGTTCAACACGCGCTGCATGGCCACCGTCCAAGCGTTGCCGAGCACGAACGCCGGCACAACCAGCAGCAGTGCCGCCGCACCGGCAGCGATTGCGCCGCGTTTGCGCAGGCGTCGGTCCTTGATCTCATGCAGAGGCAGCGCGTGGAACTCCGGCACACCCTCATTCAGGTAGGTACGCAGCCAGGAGGACTGCGAACGCTCGTTGGCGAAGAGCACGCGGTTGATGAGGTGGTTATCGAGCTGCGGGAATTTTTTTTCGAGAAACGCGGCCACTGCGGCGGACGAACGTTTCCGGCTGACCACACGCGCCAACCAAACCAGCGCGGCAACTATCAATCCAACCAGTACGAGCGAGAGGGCCAGCCGTCCGTAGGTCCGCGGACGGAGCCATACATCAAGCGCGGTTAAAGCGCCCCATGCAACCAATAGAATGGCGAGCGCCACGATCAGGTGCTCAGTGGCGTGCCAGCGGTTGATCTTGCCGTTGATGCGGTGAAGTTCTTGATCAAAACTCGACATAAGCGGCTCCTTCCTGTTGCCCTCTCAAACCACACGTCTAAGCAAACGGGTTACCATTTCCAACAATAGCAAAATGAATGCAGGCTGTAAATCAGAAGCCAAGCGTTTTTGTGAAGTTGTTTGAGAAGTTATTTAAGAATTCGCTAGGCTTTTTCCCGGTGCAAGAGTATAAATAGACGCGAATGGCAAAACGTAAGAAAAAGAGGGACAGGGCCACTCCGCCTCCTCCCACTGTTCCGCATCCCGATGCGGCGGTCGAGGTGACGGATGAAAGCGAAGCCCCGGAGGTGCAGGCGGTCGAGCCTGAACAGCCGGTTGCTTCGTCGGTTGAAGAGCCAGATGACTCCCCCGCGCAGGTTCACGAAGGGCCGCCCATCGAGGCGCAGCCGGTTGCGGCGGCGCGGCCGCGGTGGCGGCGCTGGCTGCCGGACCTGATCAAAGTGGCGCTGGCGCTGGTCGTGATCGGGATCGCGGCGGCTGTCTGGTATCAGCCGCCGTTGGTCAAGGCCCGCTTCCCGTATGTTTCCTATGTCTTTTTCGGCCAACGCTTTGAAGATGCGGTGCTTCTCCGGCCGCTCGCGATGCCGACCCGCTACTATGTGGCGCTGCCCGAGAAGTTGGCCGATAGATACCAGTGGTTCGCTGTGGACCGGCGGCGCGAAGTGGTGGCTCTGACTGAAGCGCCACGCCACCGCGCGTTGGGGCTTCAAGCCATTCGGCGCAGCGATCCGCTCGGGCTGGATTTGGAATTCCGCAAGCTTGACGGATCGGAGTGGCAGATTGCGTTTCTGGATGACGCCATTGTTTTTTCGAATGCGCTGTTGACCGTGCGGCTGGATACGCAGCAGACAGCGCCTCAGCCGTAAGTTCAGGTGCCAACATGATTGTTGTGCCGTGCGCGGAGACACACTTAGTCCCCACTCTTAGTCGAAAACACTTAGTCGCAGCACCTAGTCGATTGCGCCAGAGACGAAGTGTTTCGACGAGTGTAGGGATGAAGTGTAGGGATGTAGGGATGAAGTGTAAGCGACGAAATGTTTCGACGAAGTGTAGGGAGGTGTGGCCTGCGGCACCGCTTTCGCACACACCTTGCCGCTGCACTCGTGCTCAAAAAGCGGCGTCGCGCGGAATACCGCTTGCCGCCGCACTCCAAGTTCTCTCGTCAGACTTGCGGTTACGACGCCGTCTCGTAAAAATCACGCTGCTACTATGCTGCGCGGGCGTCGCGGCAACCGGCGTCGCGGCTGAGTGGTCGGTCCACGTGCTGCCCGGACCGGTCGCGACGAACGTCGCGCCGTTGCGTTTGGGCTTGCAGGCCGGCTTCCTTGACGGACGCTTTCATCCGTTGCGCGCGGAGTGTCTGACCGGCCTCGATTGGAGTGCCGAGACCGGAGTGACCTTGGAGACGCTTGCCGTCACGAGCCCGACCAACCGCACGATGCGCGTCACGAACGGCGGCGCGGAACGTCTGGGCATTACGCAAGTTACACGGACATTGCGGAGCGGTGTCGGGTATACGTTGCGCCTACAGGGACGCCGGGTCGTGGGCAAAGGACGTGTCTGGGTGACGTTCCAGCCGGTGGGCGGCAAGTCCGAGGATGGCGTGACCGAACGCTTCTCGCTGAGTGGCGGGTGGAAATCATGTGAGGCGCATGCGGTGCTGAAGCGCGAGACGGCCTATCGCTGTCGGCTCGCTGTCGAACCGGGCAGTGTTATCGAGTTGAGCGCACTGTCGCTGATGCCGGATGATGCCGAGGAGGGCTGGGATCATGAGACGTTGGTGGCGTTGCGCGGCATGAGTCCGAGCGTCATCGGATGGCCCGCCGCGAACGAGTTGGGGGCCTACGTGTGGTACGATGGTGTCGGTCCGCAGGCCGTGCGTCGGCCCGCTGTGCCTTCCGCTATTCCGGAAGAGGCGCATGCGTTCGGGACGGCTGAGTTTGTCGCCTTCTGCCGTCTAATCGGAGCTGAGCCGATGCTGCGTGTCAGGATGTTCGAGCCGGGCATGGTGGATGAACGTGTGCCCGATCAAACGGCAGGTGTCCAGATGGCTGCGGAGTGGGTGGCCTATTGCAACGCGACAGGCGACCATCCGTTGGCCTTGCTGCGGCAGCGTCACGGCCACCCCGAGCCGTTGCGCGTGATGCGCTGGGAACTGATCGCCCGCGGCGGTACGGATGGGCCGTCGGCGGCGTCCGTTGCGGCGTACACGGCGGCCATGCGCGCCGAAGATCCGGCCATCTGCGTGACGGTCAGCGATGACGCCACGCTGTCGCCGCGCAGCGACCCGTATGTAGCGGAAATCCTGCGGCGGCTTGCAGTGGCACCGCCCGACGAACGCGCCTACTACGGCGAGTGGTACAATGCGCTGGGGTTGGCCTGTGCGGTGCTTGACCGCGTCGAGCAAGGCCGCTGCGGTTTTCTGGCCACACCCTTGCAGCCCGAACAGGTGCTTTACCGCGCATCCCGCGCGCGGAACATGCTGACCGACGCCGGTGTGCTATTGGCGCTGATCAACCGCTATCCTGCCGACCGGCCGGTCTTGATCGAAGGTGTGCCGAATACGCCGGACAGCTCTTTGCGCGTGCAGGCGGCCTGGTCGACCGAGGCGGGGGAGCTTATCGTTTTTGTCTACAACGCCGTACCTGAAGCACACACCGTGCGTATCGGGCTCGCTCCGCTGAAGCGACGTTTCGTGCTGTATGTGTCCGAACAGTTAGCACCCGACCTGACAGCGCGGCGCGACGCGCAGACCATGCCGGTGACCCACACGCAAAAAGTAGGAAGCGCACTCAGCCAGACGGTCGTGTGCGAAGCAGCGCCCTGCTCTATCACGCGCTTGCTGGTGAAGGAGTAAGGAGATCAAAACGATGATACGAAATCGCATCATTTTCATGGGCACATGGTTGGCATTTGCAATTGCCTTGTTTGTTTTCCCAGGCTTCGAAATGCGCGGGCTTGCATGGGGAATGATTGTTGGATACTGGCCTGTTTTGCTCTTGGAACACATCTGTGACGGCTCCGACTTTAATCCTTTTGTCATCCTTCTCGCAATGATCATCCTCAGCGGAGTGACCGTCACGTTTTTTGCTTGGTTGATGGATAAGTCAAGAATCTCGAAGAAGATTTTGCCACTCCTTTACTGCACCATGGTAGCACTCGCTTGTTATTTCGCCTTTTCTGGAACCGATTATGAAGAGTGGCAAAGAGTTCCTGCCATTGCTGCGGCGATGGAATCGTCCGAAGTGAACTACGAACCGACCCGCTGGGATTTCCGGAAGTCAATCGTTATTCCCGGGGGGCTTGCAGGCGGATTGATGGGGCTGTACATTGTTTCTGGTCTTGGAGCGGTGTTTGCCCTGTTCAAGCTGTTGAGAAAGCGTGTGTAAAAGTTTTGACGCAGAGACGCGGAGACGCAGAGGGTGTTTTGAGGGGCACTGCGAAGCGCGACAGCGCGCCCCCAGACAAACTGGTTGGTTATACGGTATAACTCGCAAGGATGCTCGCCCCTAAAAAATCTTCGTGCCCTTCGTGTGAGAAAAAACCAAGTCTTGCCAAAAACCAAAGAGCGTTGAAAGTTCAACTGATCTTTTTAGGGTGAATGGTTTTTCAAATTCCTTTGGCGTTGGATGTTCTGCGTTCAACGTTCAAAACGGCAGACGTAAATATCGTCTGCTGGGTGCAGGGTGGCGTGCCAGCCGGCTGCCGGATCAAGGTTCGCCGAAACGGGCGATCCATTGGCGTATGGCGTTGAGGGTTTTCGGCCACGCCTGCGCGTCGGTACGCAGTTCCAAGAAGCGGTCGAAGAGCGCGAGCCACGCCGACCAGAAGGTCTCGATCATGAGCATGCGCTCTTCAAAGCGGCCGTCCGCATCAGTCTGTTCGCCCTTGGGCAGTTTGAGCGAGCGGAAGGCAAAGTCGGCGTCGATGGTCGCACTAAAGACGTCGTCGCTGTGGGCGATCACGACCTTCGCGCGCTTGAGTTTCTTGCCGCAGAGCAGGGCCGTGCCGGCCTCGCGGCTGTTGAGCGGCGAGCCTTTGCGCAGGACCGCTTCGTGTGCGCCCTGGCCTTCGCGAAAGAAGGTGAGCGGGCCTTCGAGCATCACGCCGAACTCGCGGCCGTCAGGTAGATGACAGACGCCGCCTTCCTTCTCCCAAGTGAACCAGAGCCAAGTGAAGAAGTCCATGCCCAGCGTGGGCTCGTTGGGGGGATCGAGGGTGGTGTCGGGTGAAAAAGTGACCGGATCGAGATCGTTGGCATTGATCTGTTTGCGGCGCATGGCGGCGGTCTCGGGCGTGAGCAGGATCGGCAGCGTGCCGGCGGTTTCCTTGAAGGCGGGGGCGAGGGTATCGATCTGCTTGTCGGACATCGCGCTGGCCACGAGCAGGTCGTTGCGGAAGTCGACCACCACGGGGATGCTGGCCAAGGTCGGCGGCATCTTGGGCAAGAGTGAGTCGGTGACGCGCTGCTTGACTTCGGCGCGTACCGCGCGCGGCAAGAATTCGACTTCTCGCGCACGACATTCGAGATCCTCTTCCATCTGCACATACGCGCGCAGCAGGGCGGGTGGCACCTTCTTCTCGGCGCGTAGCCATTGCGCGTGAAGGTAGGGGCCGATCACACAAGTTTCATCCGCAATCGCGCGGTCGAAAAGATGTCGCCCGGTCACCCAGCCGTGGATGGGGTCGCGGCTGAGCGAGTCAATCGGCGGCGCAACATGCCGTGCAAAAGCGTCGACCAAACTGGAGTCGTATTGTTGTTGAAGATAAAAGAGCCGGAAACTCACACTGCCGCTGCCGAATGCCATAGGTGCCTCGTTGAAAATGGATGGGAAACCGGGGCAACCATTCCCCGGCTACAGATGGCTTTGAATGTAACACTCAGACCGCGGGTTGTCGAGCCCGCTGGACAAAACACTTGATTTGTGATTTGTGATTTTAGATTTAGGATTGGCGCCTCTGACGACTGTCACTAACCGATTACCGTCTGTTACAGTCGCGTCTTGTCAGGCACACGCGGAATACGTATACTTTGTACCGGTTTTTGTTTCGGGTGTTGGTCAGATAGATAACACGTGAAATGGAGAAAGTCAGATGCGTGCGTACACCGAGATTTTGAAGGGTTTGGTTGTTGCGCTGTCCGTGACGGCGTGGTCGGTGAGTGCGGCCGATTATACTTGGACCGGCACAACCAGTGCGTCGTGGAATACGACGGATGCGAACTGGTCCGGCGCGGGTACGGTGTGGACCAATGATGCCGCTAACAACGCGACCTTCGGTGCTGAAGGGCCGAGGGCGGTTACGGCCGATCCGGTGACGCTCAACAATCTCGCCTTCACGGCGGATGGGTATGCGATCGGCGGCGGTCCGTTGCTGATGCACGGTGGCGCTTCGGTCGATGCGGGCATGATCGCCACGCTGACCGCGCCGGTCACGAATGTCGGTGTCTGGGCCAAGACCGGCGGTGGAAAGGTCGTTCTGAACCCGCAGGGCGCGGTCTCGAATGTCTTCTACTCGTTCAAGACTGCGGGCGGCACGCTGGAGGTCGCGGGCGGTACGAACCTTGTGACAGAGGCAGGCAGCAGCCCGGAGAACGGTCCGGCTTTTTGGGTGAGCGGCGGCACGCTGGTCGTGGGCGGCGGCCTTTTGAAAACCACGGCGGGCCCCTTCGCCCGGGTCAGCGAATACGGCACGCTTTTGGTGACCAACGGGGTCTGCGACCTCTCCAGTAATCAGGAGCTTTTGAATGCCTTTAATTCGCCGGGATTCACGACGGTGGGGGGCAACGGCATGCTGATCCTAGACCGGATGCGCATTGTCAAGAATCAGGAGGGGGCGAGCTTCTCGGGCGTCAACATCAACACGGGCGGCACGATCCGGCTCAACGAGTTTTGGTTTGAGACAAACCATTCGGCGGACCGAAAAGCCACCATGAACCTCAACGGCGGCACGATTCGGGCGCGGGACACGACCAAAACGCGGGACATGCTGGGCACCTACCATCCGAACTGGACGAACATTTTCGTCAATGTGCTGTCGGGCGGTGCGGTGTTCGACACCCCGAACTGCAACATCACGGTGATCGC
>DAOTMQ010000067.1:0-15632 GCA_035450385.1 Kiritimatiellia bacterium
GAGGGACGAGCGTCGCTCGTCCGGCGGCGTAAACGCCGCCCACAGAACGGGAGAACGTCGAACGCCGAAGTGAAAAAACTCCTAACTCCTAAATCCTAAATTCAAACTCCGCGCGTAGCGCGGAAAGCCCATTCTAACTCGCGCACCAAACTGTCAACCACTGTCGGGGCGCGCAGGTCGGGCGGCAGAACATCAAAGGTGTAGGTCTCGACTTCAAGCGGGATGCGGCGCGCCCGGACGTGCTCAAAGAAAGCCGGTGTGAGGTCGGTGTGGGTCGAGGCCAGCACGCCGTCGCCCTCGAAGTAGAGCGGCACATGAAAGTGCGTGCGCAGTTCGCAGTCGGTCTGTTCGCGCGCGGCGTCCAGCGTGGCCTCGGTCAGGTCGGGGTACGCTGCGATCTGGCCACGCGGCAGTCGGATCTTGGTCTGGTGCAGATAGACCGGATCGATGAAGGCGCGCAAGCGTTGTAGGGCGTCTTCTGAAACGGTGGTGCGCAGCGCGGCGCTGAGCTGAATGCGCGCGACGCGCAGACCGGCGGATTCGAAACGGGTCAGCGCGGTCAGCGGATCCTCGAAGGCCACCGCGAAGTGGCAGGTGTCCAGGCAGATGCCGATGTGGCGGCGCAACAACGCTTCAGCCTCATCGCTCGTGCGTTGGCGATTGTTGCTGAGCCAGCGGGTTCCTTGGTACAGCAGTTCGTCTTCGAACCAGTGAATGACATCGTCCGTGGTTTCCAACAGACAGTCAGGCTCGGGTTCCAGCGCGAGAACGATTTCACAGTTTTTACGAATAGATAGATCATCGAGGAACTCCGCCATAACGGCGAAATGCCGCACACTCACTACCATCCGCTGGCCTTCGACGTCCACCCTCTTTTGGATTTCTGTCGGGCTCGGATTCTGGTAGCCGACCGGCACGGTCGAAATGTTGCCGGTCGCGCCTTCAGGCAATAGGACCGCAAGAATCTCGGCGAGTCGGCCGGTGTAGATGAGCCGCTCAGGTTTCGACCAGTCAGGCTCGTAAACGGCGGTCTTGACGGCGGTGCCGTGGAATGCGCCATACGGGAACCCATTGATGCAGGAGACCGTCAGGTCGTGCTGGGCGAGCAGCTCTGCGAAGTCATCCAGCGACGCGGGGGAAGCGTGCAGTTCTTGGGCTGCAGCGGCGGAGAGGCGCAGGCCGAGTGGATACGCATGGGCGGGGGAGATGCGCGTCTTGACCGCGACCGCGTGCGTCGTGATGGCATCACGAACAGCGGCGAGACTCTCGCCGGGGTGGATGTTCAGGCAATAGGGAAGCGCTTGCATGGGAGAGAGTGTAACATAACCGCCCGTGAAAGCGCTCGTTCCAAACCAAAAAAGGGTTGCGTCTTCAAGGTTTTTCATGTCTAATGCCGATACTGTAATTCTAAGCGTTTGCGTCGGTGCGTAGAATGTGTTTCGGGGTGTATTCGTGAGTACCGGAAAGGGCATACAGATGAAACGTTCACTCTTCTGTTTCGTAATGGCGGTCGCGGCGTGCGGATTGTCGGCGGCCGAGCGGGTTTGGCAAGCGGCGGGCGGCGGTGTATGGTCCGATCCCGCGAACTGGGCGGGCGGTGTTTTGCCTGGCGCTTCAGACACGGCACTTTTCGGTGCGGCGTTGTCGGCGGATGCGGTGGTCACGATGGACGGTACCGAACCGCTCGTGGGGGCCATAAAAGTAGACGGCTCGGAGAATGCGTTCACGCGCGTGTTCGACGGTGAGCAAGCCGTGCGTAGCAATGAGTTTGTCAAGGGGCGGGCCGAGTTGCGCGGAATCTGGACATCGGCATACAAGGAGATCACCGGTGTGGGTACGGCAGCGGGAAAGACGGCTTGGCTTGATCTTACCGGCGAGGCAGTTTTTGCGGCCACGAATCGGCATGCGCTTTATGTCGGCAACGTCAACAATGCGCGCGGTCGCGTGACGGTGAGCGATCAAGCCCGGCTGTTGCTCAGCACGGTCGACACGGATCTCGGCATTTCGCTGGGGCGTAATACCGGTTCTGTCGGATCGTTCGTGCAGGAGGGTGGTCGGGTGGAAGCGACGGGACGCTTTCTGCCCGGTTACTACGGATACGGCGCGTACGAATTGTTGGGCGGTGAACTGCGACTTCCTTATGGTGCGAACAACACACGGTATCGGCTGGCCGTGCAGGCGAATTCGACAGGGTTGTTCTACCAGCGCGGCGGCGATCTGCTGGTGACGACGAACGAACAGGCTGTCGGGTGTCATTTTGAGATCGGCAGCGGTAATAATAATGCCGAGGCGGTGTATTATGCGGACGGCGGAACGGCGCGTTTCGGAACGCAGATCCGGTTGCTTTCGGGCGCGGGCGGATCGGGTGTTAACTGTTACGCAGAACTGACGGTGGCGGATGCCGCCGTGGTCGAGACGGATTCCGTCATCTACCTGAGTTCACCGACCATCACTTCGGGCGGGCACTCGGCGCTGAATCTGAATCGGGGCGGGACGTTGCGGGCTCTCGCGTTGCGGCCGGGCAAGAGCGGAGATACCGATTTGAACGGTGACGGAGGCACGTTGGAACTGATGCGAAGTACTGAACATGGGACGCTGTTCGAGGGTTTGCGTACGGTGACGCTGTTCGAAGGCGGCTTGGGACTCCGTTTTCCCGGAACGGCTGGGGCTGTCATGACCGGCATGTTGCGCGGGCCGGGAGGCTGGGGCGTTGCGGCTGTGACGTTGACCGGCGGTGGTAGCGGATATTTGGCGCCGCCGCGCGTGACGCTCACAGGTGGCAGCGGCAGTAATGCGACGGCAGTCGCCTTGATCGATCATGCGTCGGGTGTCGTGACCGGCGCAATGGTGACCTGTCGGGGAGAGGGATACGCTGCGGACGATGTGCTGACGGTCAATGCCACCGGCGGAGGTGGCAGCGGCTGCACGGCGGTTGCTACGCTCACAAAGAACAAGATTGGACCATTGGTCAAGGATGGCGCGCCACGGCTGGTCGTCTACGGCCAGCCTGACTTTGACGGTGAGTATGAGGTGCGCGGTGGCCTTCTCCTGCATTCCAGCCGTGACGCGGGATCACTCCGCATGCGGGGGGTCCGTATAAGCGGTCCCGAAGCAGTGTTTCAAAACGGCTCTGGATCGGTCGGCGACAACACGCCGGATAAATGGGACTTGGTGAACCCGGCGGCCTTGCTGACGCTCGGTGGTGACTGGGGCGGTGGCGAATTGGCCCTGCCGTGCGGTGCCGAGGGAACGGTGTATCGGCAGCACTACAGCGCGCTGGAAATGGCCTTTGGGCGGAACCGGCTCTCCACGATGGGATACACGCCGACAAACGGTGCCGCACTGATTTTTGGAACAATCAACAGGCGCCCTGGCGGCGCTTTGACAAAGACTATAGTCACCAATCTGGATGTAACCGTCAGTGGCGATCCATCGGGATTCGCTTTTGGCGCGGTGCGCCCGATTGTTCCGGCAGTCAACATCGGCATCACAACGGAACTGGCCACGCTTGACGCAGAAGGACGGATCGTGTCCCTTTTCGAATATGATGACGGGTTCGGAACGGACAGCAATCTCTATCTCACGGCTTCGGCGTCGGCTGATGGGTTTGCGGTGAACAGTGTGCGCTTGGACGATGGCGCGGTTCTGACCCTTCAAGATGGCGGCACGACCGTGGTCGGCAGCGGTGTGGTGCTGGCGTGCGGTGGTGCCAGCGGTTTTACGACTCTCAGCGGCGGATCGCTGACTAGCGGCAACGGTACCGATCTGGTTCTGACGGATTTCCACGGTGCCATCGAACGGCGAAACGTGAGCAATGGCAAATCTGGACTGGTAGCAGATACCTGCCTTACAGACAATGGCATGACGCCGGTCGCGCTCTTTGCGCTGGGACAAACGTGGGACCCCGTCTCCATGGCGATCGCGACAGGACCCGCGATCGAGTTGGCTCGCACCGACAACACTTACTCCGGCGGCACGTATATTCTGGACACGGCACTGGCTGTCGCCGACGACGGTTCACTGGGCGCAATACCCGCGCAGCCCACCAATAACATCTTCACCTCCGGCATGGCGATGCTCCGTGCGCCGGCTGCGTCTGCTACGACGATCACGCTTCACCGTAACCGCGGTATCCGTGTCTGCGGCGGCGGCTTGACCTTTTTCGGCGATGCTGGCTCGCAGGCCGGGCGTGTGTTGTTCGATGTGGCCGGCGATATCAGTGGCGAGGGTGTCCTGGTGATGAACCACTGGGCCGGAGGAGGCGTCCGTAGTGTGGTACTGCTGCACGGTGACAACCGCAAGTTCTCGGGAACCGTGGCGGTGCATGGGATGTTGCGGCCAGGCACGGTCGACAGCCTGCCGCCGTGCGCTGGGTTACTGTTGTGCGATGTGAGCCATGTGGATTCGGCCGGTGGTGTTTTAGAAACAAGCGGAACCTTCGCGCGCGCGCCGGGCACTGCTCCGGGACAGGTATGGTGGGGGCGCGTGACGGAGGTTGCGCCCGGCTATGTCATGTCGTTCTCCACGCCGGCGTCGGGAGGCGGGTTCTCGGCGCATGGCGGCGATCTCACGGTCAATTTGGGTGGTGACCGCAGGCAACTGGTTTTAGGCGAAAACGGATTTAAGCCGGCGCGATTGCGTCTGCAAGACGACTCTGCGACCGATGTGTTGACGTGGGTGAATCCGGTGGATGTGACGAACCAGACGCTTACCGTGCAAGTGGCGTGTAGTGCCTTGTCAAAAACGGCGGTATGGCGTGGCGCGGTGACCAGTTCATCCCCCGACGGCGATGGCGCATTCGTCAAGCGTGGCGCGGGGCGTCTGGTCTTGGCGGATGGCGCGGATTTCGGACCGATCTCGTTCACGGCGAACAACGCTGTCGAACTTGCCGTGACAAACCGGCAGGTTCTGGCGTGCAACATGAGCGGGAACGCCATGCAGTTGGATAAATACGGAGCGGGCGTGACCATCTTGAGTGGTTCGAACACGTATGGGAATGTCACCCGTATTTATGAGGGGACGTTGCTCGTGGGCGGCACGAACACGGCGGGCGGCAGCTTTACGGTCAGTGCGGGTGCGACGCTAGGTGGCATCGGCGTGGTTGCACCTAAGGAGGGGGCTTCCATAACTGTGGACGGATCGCTTGCGCCGGGCGGCGAAGCACTCGCATGCGGCACACTCACGCTGGGCAGTGTGGAGCAGGCCACGGCACTGACGCTTAATGGAATGCTCTCGGCAGAGATCGGTCTGGAGGATCACGATCGTGTGACGGTCTTGGGCGACGTGTCGCTCGGCGAGGCCGCGACGGTCGCGGTGGCTGCGCAGGATGAGGAGGTCTGGCAAACACGGCGCGGCGAGGAGATTCCGTTGCTGACTTGGACGGGAACAAAAACTGGGACGTGGACGTCCGCAACCACCTTGCCGAACGGATGGAAAGTCCGTGAAAAAACAGACGGTCTCTGGCTCAGCTACACGCCGAACGGCACGTTGATCAGTGTACGGTGAGTGCGACAGCGAAAAGAGTGAACGAGAAGTTCCGGTGCGTGGGACGCTACGGGTTGCTGGCGGTGCCGTTTATGACGATGTCAGCACGAGCGGAACAGGAAGGCATCTTTTTCGACGGTCGGACGTATTACGAGGTGCCGCAGGCAGAGATCAGCGTCAACCCGAGCAACTTCTCCGTGTCGTGCTGGGTCAAGACAACGTCTACCAACTCGCAGATGTTTCTGAACATGGGTGATGCCGGCGCCGGCTTTACCCTGTACCGCTACAATGTGCCCAATGGCGAACAGAGCGTACGCATGCTGGTAGAACATGACCCTGCGGGAAGTCCGAAATACCTTTCCGCCAAGGCGCCGCCTACGCCGACGAACATCTGGTCCCACTACACCGGCACGTATGACGGGGCGACCATCCGGATCTACACCAACGGGGTGTTCTGTTCCTCGACGGCGGCGGCGGTCAAGCGGTCAACCTTCCCGTATCCCTTGCAGATCGGCGCGGTGCCGAATTTTCCGGACCGCATGATGCGCGGGGAGATGGATGACATTCGCATCTGGAACCGCACACTCGCGGCCGGCGAGGTGGCCTCGGTCTGTGCGCGGGAGACCGGAAATGCGCTCACGAACAGCCTGATCGCGTGGTGGACAGCGGAACACATCGGCGACACGAGCCTGATCAGCGTGATAGCGGGCGGCCCCGATGCCCTGCGCAGGGATCAAGCCCAACTCCTGCTGATGAACACCAAGGTGGCCGGCTTTCGCGGCATCTGGTACTACAATCAACCCTCGGGGGACGAGTATGTCTACAAGTACAGCGGCGGTCTCGGTACCTACTGCGCCAAGCACATCCCGTTCGCCTGGTATTCGCAGGAGACCAACCGCACCTACTTCTGCTACGGCGGTACGGACGTCAATAACAGCACGCTCTTCCACATGGTCTCGTACTTCGACCACGCCACGGGATTGGTGGCCAAGCCGACCTGTTTGCTGGATAAGAAAACGAACGACGCGCACGACAATCCGGTCATCAGCCTCGACGACAGCGGCTACATCTGGATCTTCTCCAGCAGTCACGGTACCGGGCGGCCCTCGTATATTTCACGTAGCGTCCGTCCGCATGACATCGATCAATTCCAACTGATGTGGTCGGGGAATTTTTCCTATCCGCAGCCCATGTACTACCCCGGCAAGGGTTTTCTCTTTATTCACACGTGGTATGTGGCGGGACGCGGCAACTACATGATGACCAGCAACCCGGATGGCACGGTTTGGACACAGCGGCGCGAACTGGCCTATTTCGAAGAAGGCCACTATCAAATCAGCGGCGTATGGAACGGGGTGAAGACAGGCATCGCGTTTAACATGCATCCCGCAGGCAAAGGGCTCAATTACCGCACCAACATCTACTACATGGAGTCTGATGACTTCGGCGCGACCTGGCGCAACGTCGAGGGAACGCTTTTGAACATTCCGCTCAAGAGCAAAACCAATCCGGCGCTGGTTTATGAGTATGAAAGCTGGCCGCGCAATGTCTACATCAAGGACACGCGGTTCGATTCTCAGGGGCGGCCGATAATTCTTTTCGTGCTGAGCAAAGGCTATGAGTCCGGCCCTATCAACGATCCGCGTGAGTGGCGTATCGCACGCTGGACCGGGGCGTCATGGACTAACCTGTTCACCGGCATTGTCTCGGACAACAACTACGACACGGGGGCTCTTTACGTGGAGAGCGATACCCGCTGGACGATCATCGGGCCCACCCGCAGGGGGCCACAGGCCTACAACCCCGGCGGTGAAATCGCAATGTGGCGGACAGATGATGCCGGCGCGACGTGGCGGCATGTTCGCGAGATGACCAACGGCAGCGCGATGAACCACACCTATGTGCGCCGTCCGGTGAATGCGCACCCCGATTTCTACGGTTACTGGGCGGACGGCCACGGACGCCAGCCCTCCGAATCACGGCTCTATTTTTGTGACATGGCTGGCACGGTACATCGGTTGCCGCAGACGATGACGGGCGATTTCGCGATACCTGAGCGCGTGCCCGTCGTCGGTGGCACAGTTCTGAAAATCGGGAATTAACATGGGAGTAAGTATGAACGTAAAGCGTAATGTGGTAGTGATGATCTTGGCGGCGGCCTCCGTATGGGCCGTGCCGAAACAGGCGGGGTATCCGTTTGACGGGCAAACCGGTTTCAGCGTGAGCAACATCCAGACTGTCCTGAAGGTGGACGGGTTCTCGGTCGCCGCGTGGGTCAGGGTTACGGACGCCGTGCGTCCGCAGATGTTCCTCACATTGGGGAAGCCGAATCAGGACTTTTCGTTTTACCTGTACAAGGGCGCGGTGCGGATGTTGGTCGAGGGCGAACCGGGCCGTTACGGATACGCCACAGCGAAGCCGCCGCAACCGAACGTCTGGACCCACTACCTGGGAACCTATGACGGCAAGACGGCGAAGATCTATCGCGACGGCGTGCTGGAGGGACAACAGGCGATCCCGCTGAAACGGACGGCGTTCGCGCATCCGCTGACGGTCGGTGTGATCGACGGCCAAGAGGAACGCATACTCAAAGGCAACATGACCGACATCCGCATCTGGAACCGCGCGCTCGACGCGACTGAGGCGCGATGTCTCGCCAGCGAAGAGGCGTGGCAGGATCAGTCGCGCGAGCTGATTGCGCACTGGCAGACCCATCCGACCGACACGACAATCGCAAACCGGGTGAAAGGCGGGGCTGACCTCGTGAAGTTCCAGCCGACACTGACCGTTCTCCTTAATCGCAAGCTAGATGGTTTCCGTGGCATCTGGTACTTCAATCAACCCTCGGGGGACGAGTACGTCTACAAGTACAGCGGCGGCCTCGGCACCTATTGCGCCAAGCATATCCCGATGGCCTGGTATGCGCCGACGGTCAACAAGACCTTCTTCTGTTACGGCGGCACCGATGAAGGCAACCGCACGCTCTTGCACATGATCTCGTACTATGACCATAAGACGGGACGTGTGGCCAGGCCCGTCTGTCTGCTCGACAAAAAAACCGACGATGCGCATGACAACCCGGTGATCAATCTGGATGACAAGGGTTACATCTGGATTTTCTCCAGCAGCCACGGCCGCGGGCGTCCCTCCTATATTTCGCGCAGCGTCAAGCCGTACGACATCGAGGCGTTCCAACTCATGTGGAGCGGCAACTTCTCCTATCCCGAACCGTTCTACTACCCCGGCAAGGGCTTTCTCTTTGTCCATACATGGTATGTGAAGGGACGCGGCAACTACTATATGACCAGCAATCCGGAAGGTACCGAATGGAGCGAGCGCAAGCAGACCGCTTACTTTGAAGAGGGACACTATCAGATCAGTTGGCAGTGGAAGGACAAGAAAACCGGCATCGCCTTCAACCAGCATCCTAAAGGCAAAGGGCTTAACTGGCGCACGAACGTGTACTACATGGAAAGCGATGATTTCGGCGCGACCTGGAAGACGGCCGACGGGCAGGTACTTGAGACGCCGCTTGTCAGCAAAGACAATCCTGCTCTGGTGCTGGAGTACGAAAGCAAGAACCGCAACTGCTACATCAAAGACGTGCAGTTCGATTCCAAGGGACATCCGATCATCCTGTTCGTACTGAGCAAGGGATACCAGTCCGGCCCGGCCAACGGTCCCCGTGAATGGCGCACCGTGCGCTGGACCGGTACGGAGTGGCAGGAACGCTTTACCGGCATCGTCTCGGGCAACAATTACGATACCGGTCCGGTGTATATCGAGAGCGACACCACATGGCGCATCATCGGTCCGACCGAGTTGGGACCGCAGCCGTACAATCCCGGCGGAGAGATCGCGATGTGGTTGACCGAGGACGCGGGAGCCACATGGCGAAAGGTCAGACAGATGACGGCCAACAGCGAGATGAACCACACCTACGTGCGCCGTCCGGTAAATGCCCACCCCGATTTCTACGGCTATTGGGCGGATGGACACGGACGCAAACCGTCCGCGTCACGCCTCTACTTCTGCAATCAGAAGGGCGATGTCTTCCAGTTGCCAGTCACAATGGACGGCGACTTTGCGCTCCCGCAGAAAGCGCTTGTTCCAAAGTGATTTAGGGGTTACAGTTCGGGGCATGTAAAAGGGCGCAAGGACGCGAGATGGCGGCGTAAACGCCGCCCACAGAACTCAGGAAGAAACGATGACGACTCACTCAAAACAGTGGCTCACAATACTGATCGGCGCGGCTTTCTGCGCGGGATGGATGCAGTTGGCGGAAGCCAGAGAAACGGTGTTCCGCGTAGATTTTGGACAGGAAGGAAGAGCCTGCTCGTACGAAAAGATCGGCCGCTTTCAAGGCACGCTGCCACCGAGGGTGAGCGAGAACTTCGCCGCGTGGAACGCCTCTGTGGCGCGTACGGAACGGCTCACGGAAGACGGGCGCACATTTTTGCGGTTCCATACGGAAAAGATCGATTCGGCTGTGCAGTTCTCGATCAGTGGTGGCGAGATCGCGCTGCCGGGCGTGTTCGAGCTGGTTGTGACGGCCCGCCCGCACGCCGCCCCCCTTCAGTTCGGTCTGCGTCAGGTGGGCGCGCCCTATCGGAGTTTCGGCACGGCGGAGTTCCTGCCTGCCGACGGATGGAAGGAACGGCGCTTCGTCATCCAGACACGGGAGCGCAGCGAATCACGTGTGGCGATCTTTTTCTACTTGGGCGGCGGCATTACGGACATTGCCTCGGTGGAACTGGCGCGTCTCAGCAAAGAGGAGCTTGCTGCCACGGTGCCGCGTCCGGACGCCTCGGTGAAAAACTTCTTCCGCAACAGCCGCTTCCCGTTGGGGCTGCCCTGTGGTTGGAACATCGACCGCGACAGCCGTACCGCCACCTACGGCGCCGACACCGCGCATCCCGGTGAAGGGGGCGTCCCTTCGCTTGTCGTCACATCCGGCGAGGGGTTCGCGCTGTACTCCGAGCCCTTCCAAACCAATCAGCCGGACAAGCCCCACACGATCACGTTCGCATACCAAGCCGACAATGCGTGTCGCGTGGAACTGATGCGTGACGGTCGTGCCATGGGCGGCAAGACGCTGACGCCTTCAAACGGTTGGCAGACGGCCAAGCTGGCTTTCGTGCTGCCCGGCGAGGCACTCTGTTTCTGTCTGCGTTTCACCGGGAGCGGAACCTTCCGCTTGGATGCCTTGCGTGCGTTCGCTGATTCGGCGGCCGCCGACCTGAAGGACCGCGCCTGTGAGGTGGCGCTCGCTCCGGGAACCTCCGAGATTGCCGAGACGCGTATTCAGTTCGCAGACGAGCGCGCCGAAGTGCGTTTCTGCGTGACAGGCGAGGCAGGCGGCGCGGTACTGAAAAGTTGCGTGACAGACCTTTACGGAACAAGCGTACCGCTGGCAGATCTGCGCGTGCCGGCAGGATCGAAGCAATTTGACGGCACGTTGCGGTTCGACGTTTTCCCCGCCCGGCCCCTCGGTCAATTCCGGATCGAGGCGTGGGTGGAGCGCGACGGTACGCGCATCTCGCCCTACAACGAGATCGTGATGACGCGGTTGGAACGTCCGGTTTTCTGGGGGCAGGACGCACCGGACTCACCCTTCGGCTGCCACTTTATCGCTTTGGAGTCGACCATCCGCATGATGAAAGCGTGCGGTATCAACTGGGCGCGTCTGCACGACGCCGGCACCGAGTACTGCGGCTGGTGGAATCTTGAGAAGAAAAAAGGTGAGTGGACCTTCATGGACGCGGACCTCCAGCGTTACCGCAAAAACGGGATCAAGATTTTCGCGCAGTTGGGAACCACGCCGGCCTGGGCCTCGCACTACGACGACTTGGGCTGCAAGCACATGGGGTACTTTGAAAAATTCATGCGCCCGAAAAATAATGAAGAGTTCAACGCCTATGTGAAGACGTTCGTCACGCGCTACAAAGGGGTGATCGACGAATATTTCGTCTGGAACGAGCCTTGGGGCGGATGGTGGAAGTCGGGAAAGGACGCGAAGTTTTTTGGAAAGGAGGACGCCGAGCGCGATTTCACGGAGCTTTGCCGCGGTGCCTACCGGACCGTCAAGGCCGTGGACCCCACCATCAAAGTCGCCGGCTTCAATTCCACAGGCGGCGGGAGCGGTCAGTTGTGGACGGCGGGTGTGCTTGCCGCCGGGGGCATGGAGGTGTGCGATACCATCGACTTCCACCTCTACACCAAGAACGCGACATGCCTCGCGGACGACAGCGTGGCGCAGGCCTATCACTATGCGGTCGGTGAAATCTTCGACAAGTTCCCGAACGCGGGCGGCAAGCCGATCTACATGAGCGAGGGACAGGGTGGCAGCACAGGCTCCGGCAGAGGCGAGCAGCGCATGACGGGCCTGTACAGATACACCATCACTTGGCAGCCGGAAGAGGATACGGTCAACTTGGCTGAGAGGAACTGCCGCTACACCGTCAGTCTGCTGGCGCAGAAGATAGCCAAGGTCTTCCTTTACACGGCGCACGGTTACTCATCCCTCGCCACCGCGCCGAGCTTCATGGTGTTGTTGGGAGCGGACGGCTATCCGCATCCGGGGCTGGCCGCCTATTCCCACCTCACGCGTTCGCTGGAAGGCAAGCCGTTCGTGCGCAAAGTCGATCTGGGCGCGAACCGCTTCGTTTATCTCTTCGCGGGTCGCGGTGGAAGCTGCGCGGTGCTCTGCGGCGGACGCGACGCCAAGTTGCCGTTTGTCCAAGATCCTGCCATCCGCTGGACCGATCTCTTCGGCAACGCGCTGACTGATCCGGCCACCCTCCCCGGTACAATGCGCTATGCAGCGAGTTCTCTGTCACCGGACGAACTAGTAAAACGTTTGACGACTCTTGCAAAACCTTGCTGCTCTTTCATGGGCGGGACGCCCATGCCACGAGGGGTGTGGCACGGGCATCTTGCCCGTGTTTGCCTCATGGGCGGGACGCCCATGCCACGAGGGGTTTTGCAAGAGCCTCGTTTGGCGGCTTCCCCGCAGTGACGGCTCGGATCTTCGTTGATGCCGATGATCACTAAAACCACTCTATCAGGAAACCAAAGATGATGAAGACGTTTGCACAGGTGTTGTTGTGTGTGTGCGGAGGCGCGTGTATAGCGGCGACGGTACCGTTGCCCCTGCCGGCGCGGCCAGGTAATGTCTGCACTGAAAAGGATGGGGTGCGCGTCGTGTTGCCAGCCGGCTTTGACAAGGCGGTGAGTTGGGAGGCGCGTGATCTTGATGGAAAAAGCGTCGCGCGGGGCGCGTACAAAGCGGGAATGACGCACGTCGAACTGGGGCGGCAGCCGGTGGGCTGGTACCGGATCGAAGGGCTTGATGGCGCTGGCAAGCCGGTCGCCTGGACGACCGCAGCGGTGTTGAATCGGCTGGCAGTGCCCGTCCCGTCTGATTCGCCGATTCGGATTGATACCGCGAACGCTTGGTTCACACGCACGGGTGAGCCGGAGCGGGACCGCCGTAAAATGGCGGCATTTGCCAGCCTCGCGGCGCTGGCGGGCGTGAGCGGCGTGCGGGACCGGTTGACGTGGGGCGATCTTGAGCACGCGCCCGGCGAGTTCCATGCGGCGACGCGTTATGACGATTCGGCGCGTATTCTGCGCGGCGCGGGGCTTGAGGTGTTGCAGGTCTATCACAGCACGCCGTCGTGGGCGCAAATGCCGCGGCTGGAGGAGGGCAAGCCCTACAAGCGCTTTCCGCGTGACCTGCGTGATTCGTTCCGTTTCTGTCGTGCGATGGCTGAACGCTTCAAAGGCGTCATTCAGGCGTGGGAACCTTGGAACGAGGCCAACATCCCCGGTTTTGGCGGGCATCTGATCGACGAGATGGTCGCGTTGCAGAAAGCATCGTATCTCGGCTTTAAGGCGGGCGATCCGTCGCTGACCGTATGCTGGAACGTCTACGCCGGGTCGGGGTCAGCGCTGCACGTAGAGGGCGTGATCGAGGGTGGGGCCTGGCCGTATTACGACACCTACAACAACCACACCTACAGCGGCGTCGAAAAGTATACGAGCGAATTCGAGACCGCCCGTCAGGGCGCGTGCGGGCGTCCGATCTGGCTCAGCGAGTGCGGGATTCATGTGCGGTGGAACGGTGAGCACGGCGATCTGCCGGAAGCGGAAGAAGTGCGTCAGGCGCGCTTTGTGCCGAAGTCGTTCGCGACAAGTCTTTTTGCGGGCGTGTCGCAGCACTACTTTTTTATCCTCGGTAACTACTGTGAAGGACAGATACAGTTTGGTCTGTTGCGTCGCGATCTTACACCGCGCCGTGGTTATCTCGCGCTGGCGGCCACGGGACGACTGTTGGCTGGTGCGCAGCCGTTGGGACGCATGACCAATGGCGCAGCGCGCGTCTACGCTTTCCGTGCGCAACCGGACGGCGCGGCGCGCGATGTTCTGGTCGCTTGGGCCGACAAGGGCCAAGCGCCGGCGGATATGCTGCGCGGTGTGACGGTCGAAGCGGTCTACGATGAATATGGGCGACCGCTGCGTGATGGTGTACCGGCGATGTTGACAGAAGCACCGTTTTTTGCGGTGCTGCCGTCGGGCGCGGGCGAACAGTTTGCGGCGGAGAAGCCGTTGCGTGTGTCACCAGCGCCTTCATCGGATTCGCTTGCGCCTTCGCCGGTGGTGTTTCAGGTTGTGATGCCGCAAGCGCAATCACGGCTCGACATTCAGGCGTATGAGGTGGGACTGGATACAGAAAAACAGGTGCCAGTCGCGCTCTACAATTTCAGCGAAGCGACCGTGCGCGGCAGTTTGAAGGTCGATGTCGTGCCGGAGGGGTGGCGTGTGACGCTGCCGACGGAGAAGATTGAACTGCGTCCGATGGAGCGTCAGGTGATGGCGCTCAAGGTCGTGATTCCGGCGCAAGCCGGCCGTCAAGCGGTCTTCGGTGCGCCGGTGCGTCTGCACGGCGATTTCGGCGCGGCAGGACAGCCCCGGCTCGCATTCCGGTTGGCCTGTCCGGCGACCGCCGTGACGCCGTCGCATGTACGAGAGATCGCCTCGGTGACCGATCCCGCGGCTTGGGCCGACAACATTGTGGGCGGCGCGACGATGACGCATGCACTGCAAGACAGCGGCATGGCCTTCGACATGCGGTTCGGCAACCAAGACCCGTGGGGTTACCCTCGACTCACACTTGCCGCGACGGAGCGCCCGCCGGAAGGGGCTGACGGTATGCAAGCCGAGGTCGAGGTGCTGGAAGGCACGGGTACGTTGCGTGTGCAGTTTGTCGAGGCGGGGGGCTCGTGCTACCTGTGCGAGTTGCCGTACGACTTTTCCCGGCGAGGACGGCAGACGCTCACGGCCTTTTTTGACAAGGCGATATGGGGCACGCATTCGCGCCCTGATGCCGACGGAAAGCTGTCGCCGACCGAGATCACAGCCGTGATGATCGGCATCAACGCCGAGCGCAACAGCCGTGTGCGGCTGGTGGTGGGCGGCGTGCGCTGGGTCACGTACTGAGCGGGCGGCGGCTCACTCGTCCAGCATCGGCTTGTCCTTGGGCCCCAATTCCGTGATCGGCGTGAGAGTGAAATTACGCCAACGGGCTTTGGTGCGGTAGGTAGCGAGGCCCAGCGGCCCCGTCTTGTCGATGTCGCTGCCCGATCGCAGGCTGAAGCGTGACGGCGGTCCTTCCACGCGGGCGGTGAAAAGCGTCTCGTCGAGAAAGACCTGCAAGACGCCGGGCGTGACGCGCACACGCAGGGTATACCAGCGCTCGTTCTCGAGGTTGATGCTTTCGCTCCACTGGTTTTCCGAGGCGTCCATGTAATCGACGGACGAGATGCCACACAGACTGCCGCCCCAACCGCCGATGATGATGGTGCAATAGTTGGTTTCGATCGGCAGGGTGAGCGCGATGAAGAAATCTGCGCCTTGGACGCGAACGGCTTGCAGGGAGAGTTCATAGTTCATGCGCGGCGGCTTGTTGGTATAAGCGATGCCGGTCATAGGATTGCCGAAACCGCACTCGACAGAGCCGTCCGGCAGCACCTCAACTTTGCCGCTTTCAAACAGGTCGGCGACCTTCCAGCCTGTGAGGTCGCGTCCATTGAAAAGCTGTATTGAATCAGCCATGGCCGTTGAGACGGCCGCCAAAAAGACGAGTG
>DAOTMQ010000068.1:0-9093 GCA_035450385.1 Kiritimatiellia bacterium
TAGTGGGGTCGTAGTTTGACATTAGACATTCGAGAGTTGCGGAGCGTTTTTGTGGCATGGTATTGCATCGTCATGACAAGGCAACAGAGGCACCACCGGAAGGATGGCGGCGTGTCTGGAAAAACGAAATGTCTAATGTCAAACTACGACCCCAACTGCCTCGCTTTTAGCGGCAACGCACGGACTCTTAAGGTACTTATGCCCCGGACGACTGACATAGACGCATGCGCTGATCAGGGTGAGACCGCTTTGTATTGGGCGGCGACATCCGGGAATCTTGCGACTGTGCGTTTCCTGATCAAGCTCGGATCCGACATTGATGCTAGGGCAAAAAACGGACTGACGCCTCTGGGCGTGGCGTTGAAACACAACCACCCTGAAGTCGTGCGACTATTGAAAAAACACGGCGCAAAAGAATAGAGCGGGTAGTGGGGTCGTAGTTTGACATTAGACATTCGAGGGTTGCGAGTAGGAGTAGTGGGGTCGTAGTTTGACATTAGACATTCGAGAGTTGCGGAGCGTTTTTGTGGTATGGTAATGCATCGTCATGGCAAGGCAACTGAGGCACCACCGAAAGGATGGCGGCGTGTCTGGAAAAACGAAATGTCTAATGTCAAACTACGACCCCCACTGCTTGGTCGATCGCGGCACTCTTGGCCTTCTTGCTCTTCAGTTTTGAATAGGCGCGCCGCTTCGCGCCGACGTATTCCATCGTGGCTTTCCGTGACATCTCGTTTCTCATGCGAGCCGATTCTAGCACGGTGTCCAGTATTTGACGGATGCGCTTGATTTCCGGACACCGCGATTTTGGCTACGGTGTCCATGACTATGACATACCGCGCGCAATTCCCTTCTCTCGATGATCGTTTGACAAAACCGGCACCGGTGCGTTACCCTTCTTTCTCAATTTCACTGTATTCTGTATCTGTAAAGCAAAGGACATCGTATGAACATCATTATTTGCCCGACCGCCGAAGCGGCCAGCCTGCGGGCTGCTGATATGATTACCGAAGCCGTGCGCAAACGCCCTGAGACCGTGCTCGGCCTCGCCACTGGCAGCACGCCCACGCTCCTTTACAAGGCGCTGATCCAAGCCCACCGTGACGGACTCGACTTCAGCCGGGTGCGCACCTTCAACCTCGATGAGTACCACGGGCTCGCCCCCGACCATCCGCAATCCTACCGCCGGTTCATGGAAGAACAACTCTTCAACCACCTGAATCTGGATCTGGCCAACACGCATGTGCCCGATGGCTTGGCAAAGGATGTTGCGGCGCACTGCGCGGCGTATGAGGCGGAGATCAAAGCAGCCGGCGGCATCGACATCCAGGTGCTCGGCATCGGCTCCAACGGCCACATCGGCTTCAACGAGCCCGCCTCTTCGCTGGTCTCGCGTACCCGGCTCGTGGCTCTCACCCAGCAGACCATCAGCGACAACGCGCGCTTTTTCGATGCAGCCGACGAAGTGCCGCGCCACGCCATTTCGATGGGCATCGGCACGATCCTCGAAGCCAAGCGCTGCATCATGCTCTGCTTCGGCGAACACAAGGCCAAGGCCGTGCGCGCCGCGATCGAAGGCGGCGTCTCGCAGTTCACGCCGGCCTCGGCGTTGCAGATGCACCCTGACACCACGGTCTTCCTGGACGAGGCCGCAGCGGCCGATCTCGAGTTGAAAGAGTACTATCGCTGGAGCGCTGCCAACCAGCCGGCTTGAGCTGGAGCCAATGTCCGCCACCCCGACTCTTGCGCCTTGGTTTCGGCTGCTGCGTCTGCCCAACCTGCTGACCGTGCCGGGCGACCCCGTCGCCGGCGCCTTGTTGGCCGCCGTAGCCGTGTCGCGCGCACCTAGCGCTTCGGCGGTGGCTGCTGTGGCGGGCGCCTCGCTCTGCCTGTATGCCTTCGGTCTGATCCTGAATGACCTGATGGATATCGAGACCGACCGCGCCGAACGGCCGGACAGGCCGTTGCCGTCGGGTGAAATCCCGGTGCCACAGGCGCGCATGGCGGCCGTTGTCGTAGCGCTCGCCGGGCTCAATCTGGCGCTGATTGCCGGACGTCCGGCACTGCACGCCGCAGCAGTGCTGGCCGCTCTGATCATCCTCTACAACGGCGGTGCGAAGCGCATTCCCGTAGTGGGCGCGCTGACGATGGGTCTCTGTCGCGGCATGAACTTGATGCTCGGCGCGCTGGCTCTCGGAGCGCCTGCCTCAATCGGCCAGTGGTTGCCCGTCCTGCTGGCCGCTGTCGGCCTGACGCTCTACGTGGCCGCCTTCTCAGCGTTAGCCGCGCGTGAGATGGCGACCGAAAAACCGCAAGGTGCACTACGCTGGTTGCCGTTCGCCGCGTTGTTCATTGTGCTACCCGCTGTGCTCGTGGCAAGCACCGTGCAACATCCACCACAAACGCTGCTCCCTGTGGCCTACGTGTTCCTGATGATCATGACCCTGATGCGTGCATGGCTGCTCGGCGGCGTCATGTACCAACTGCAACCGGTGTCCGCGACTATCGGCGGTCACATCCGCAATCTCTTGATGGTACAGGCCTGTTTTTGCTTGGCGGCTGGTTTGCGCGGGTTGCTGCCAGCGCTCTTCTTCGTCCTGCTTACATGCATCTTTCCGCGTCTCGCCGCGCGGTTTTACAGCAGTTGACTCATGCCGTTACGGCTGCTGCACCCTCAGCCTGAAAAAGCGCACCGGCGCGGACGGGCCGGGGATGATTTCGAGCCGCGTGATCGCGATCGCCGGATCTTCCGTGGCTTGCGGGTCAAGCAGGCGTACCGTGAGTCCCGTGTCTTGCTGCGCGTCCAGCCAAGATGCGGCGGACGCAGTCAGATCGTCGGTGCAGACCACCAAATATGACAGCCCCGCCTGTTCGTCCACGCGCGTGCGATACGCGTAAACCAGTGCATCTGCGACGCGGTCGAGGCGCGGCAGATACGGCGTGATCGGTTCTGTACGACCGGCTCCCAACGCATACCGCAACAGATTGGCTACGCCGTCCGCACCAACCGCCAGCGGACCGCTCACGGCAACATCCGTACGTTCAGCCAGCGTGAACCACTCGGCACACCATGCCGCGTAGCCGTGCGTAGGGCGGGATATTTTGAGCATGCGGCCCGAACCTGCCGCAACCGTTGACAGATCAAGCGCCACCGGGCACGGGGCGTAGGTCTGCCCTTCAAACACCTCGGTGCCGTACGGATCGGGTACGAAAAAGTGCCACGATGCCAACGCGATCCACCGCGTAAAATCCACGAAAGACGCCGTCGCGAAACCGCCCAGCACGTAACCGTCTTCCGGCGGCAACACGTCGAGATAGACATAAATACGATTATCGGCGTCCAGTATCTTCGAGAAAGGTGCTGCGCTGAACCGCAACTCCAGCGTGTCGTTGCCCGCGCTGTTATCCCCCGCCGTAGTGAAGCGAAACGCGAAATCCACTCCGCCACCCACAGATTGCGCCTGAAGGCGACCCGCTCCCCCCGCTCCAGGCGAGATCCAGCCGCCGCCCGTCACGCTGCCCACGCAGCCAGTGCCGCACAGCCAAGCGTTATCGCCAATTGCGATATCCGCGCCGCGCATCACCGTATCCACCTGTAAGCCGCCTCCCGCGACCGTGATCACGCCCTCATAGTCCGCCGCGTCACGCGCGATCGCGAGCCGTCCGCCGCCCTGCTTCATCAGCGGCGACGTCCCGCAGAGCCCGCCATCCAACACAAGCGTATTGCACAGCAGACGGTCGCCGGAAACATCCTCCACAGCGATACACGCATCATCCGCCGTCAGCACGACCGGCACCGGCACAGCGGCCCATTTCGCGACACCGCCCGGCGCATAACACAGACCGCCCGTTCCGGCCGCGCCCGCCGCTCCGGCACTTGCCAGCGTCACCGCGCCACCGAACGCATACGTGCGCGGCGGTCCGCTCAACGGATCGCCCGATGTCAAACAAAGCTGGCCGCCGGACTCAATCGTGACACCGGCTGCGGCGGACGGCGCGGCCGGTTGCGTCATGCTCAACACGCCCTCACGAATGACCGTGCTCCCACTGTACACCTTGCCGCCACCGGTCATCGTGCAACGTCCCGGCCCCTCTTTGATCAAGCCGCCCGAACCGCTCCACCCCGCCTGTACGCGCAAGCCGCCGTACTCCGCATCACCCACCGTGTTGCTCACCACCAGCCGCAGGTCGGTAGCCAGCACCACACCGTGCGTCACCTCCACCGCCGTGAACCCCACGTCATCGCCAACCACCGTCAACGAGGCCGCCTCCGCCCCGCCATCGAACGTTAACGTAGCTCCCGCCGGTGCATCCTTCTTGTTGCGGATGCGGTTACTGAACGTCCCGTTGTCGACCGTCACATGGCCGACCGTCACCGGCTGCGTGGCGATGCGCACATTGCGGCGCGGCAATCCGTCCTCGTCCGGCACGGTCGGCGGCGGGATGGTCGCGCGTGCGCCCGGCCAATTCGGGAAGAGCCCGCTGTCCCAGCAAGCATCCTTATCCCAGTTCTCTTCACCGGCGGGCAGAAAAACCGCAGGCACTTGTGCGCTGGGATCAGGCTCGAAACAGGCGGTGAACGTCTGTTGCGCGGACACCGGCAACACGGAGAGGCAAGCGTTGGTGCTACCGGACTCGATCCAGCCGACAAACCGGTAGCCCGGACGCGGCAGCGCGCGCAGAGTCACCGGCACTTCGCGGAAATACCAGCCGCGCCACGGATAGGGCGTCGCAGGATCGGGAATGCCCAGCGTGTCGCCATCCACGAGGATGTCGTTGACCTGCACACGTCCGTGCGCCGGATCGGACGTGGCCACGCATACCTCGGCCGTACTCAGATTGAAGCGCGTACACATGTGCCGCCACTCCCACGCATGACGGTCACGCGCGTACGCCCAGATACTGGCCACCTGATTGGACCACGTCGCTGTGCTAAAAATCGCGCCGGGCCAGCGCGCGATGTGCCGCGGCATCTCAGGCGCCACGGCATCGCGGAGCTGTTCGGTCAGCGCACGCGTGCGGCGCGGCTGATAGGCGGTATTGAGCTGATCGGCGTAGCGCGTCAACATCCGCGTGCGGAAATCCGCGTTTTCCAGCAGCCTTCGGAACAGCCGCGTGGCAGCCTCGCAGACGCGGCCGCTGCCGGTTGTCGACGTGGCCCAGGCCCACATGTCGGTATCGGGCGGATCGGGATCCCAACCCGCGAATGCGAAATCGACGTCAAACATCAACCAGCGCCAGCGCGCGTCGTGGGCGTACGGTGCGTCGGGCGCAGTGTTCGCGGTACGCGTGCGCCAGAACTTGATGTTGTTGCCGGGCCAATCCTTGTTTACCACAAACATGTTGGCCAGCATGTAATCCATGAAGTTCGCCACATCCACCTGACTGGTCACGGTGGCGTACGCGGCGGCATTGACGAGCGAGTTGGTCGAGAGCCATGTCAACAGCGCGTTGAAGTCGGACGCCGAGCCTTCATCCGCCACCGTCACGGAAGAGCCGTACGGGAAGCCGATGATGTCCACCTGCTCAGGATCGGCACCGTACACACGTTCCAGATAACGCGCATCGTAGCGCTCACGCAGATTGTGGACGCCCCAGTATTCGCCGTTCAGGAACACGACCGACGGCCGGTATGCCTGCGTTTCATGCCGCAGATGCTTGCACAACTCCTGCGCCACAGCGTCGCGCATCATGGACTTCGTCCAGTCGTTGCCGCCATTGCGCAGCAGCACACGCTTATAGGCGCCAAACTGCGGCTGGTCGGGAAAAACCGGATAGGCAAGAGTCGATACGCCATATTCCGATCGTGCGTAAAGGCGCAATGTTTTTTGCGCCATGGCCCTCGAGTAACCGCCATGAATACGGAACCCCATGGTCTGACCCACCACGCGCGCCTGATCCACGAACATCTCCACATTCAGCGGATACTCCCAATCATACCTATTGGCCGCATCAGGATTGCCGTAGATACCGGTCTCGCCGAAGATGTTCGTGTGGTCCGACGCAAGGGCAAGCACCGGCACCTTAAACGACGCGGTCTGCGGTCCCACGAACCACGTACCGCCGAAAAGCGGCGACGCCATCCAACCGGGGCGTACCGCCACCGCACGCACAATGCACGCCTTGGGTTGCAGGGTTGTCGGCGTGACGTAAAAAGAGCCGGTATTGATCAAGCAGAGGGCGTTGGTCTCAAGACTGCGGTTGTTGAGGGTAAAGGGGTGGGTATAACGCAGCGAATTGGTAGTCGGCGTGGAGCCGTCAGTCGTGTAGTAGATTTCCGCGTCCGGCGTCGCCGTGCTCAACGCGAGCAGTGTCGGCCCCGCATAAAAGCCGGGGGGAACCGACGCCGTGACCGCGCTGACCACGCCCTCATAGGCTTGGTTGGTATTGTTCGCGAATCCCGGCGTAGGAACCGGCAACACGTGCCAAGCGCCGACGCCATCCGGTGCGCGGCCAACCGCACAGTCCGATGGCATCACCGGCACCGCTACATGGTCCGCCGTCGTGCCGTTCGGTTGCGTGAGAAAGAGATCGCAGCCGCTGGCACTGATTTTGAAATTGGTGTGCAGTTCCTTGTCGGTCCCGGCCAAGAAACGGAGGCCCAAGTCAAAAATCGCGTCGCTGGTGGTCGGCTTCGACTGATGCAGACTCACCGCGCACACATTGTCGCCCGGTTGCAACAGCGCGAGCACCTGTGCTTTATTGAGCGTGTTGGTCAGCCAACTGCCGTTGTAGTCCACATTGTAACCGTCACCCGTATAGGCCGTATAATCGACCGCGCCGGGCGGCATCTTATAGCGGTAAATCTCCTCGCCGTTCAGCCACACCACCGCGCCGTCATCAAAGTGGTGGCGGATGTTGAGCACACCGACCTCCTCGGCCGAAGGCACGGCATTCAACATAAAGGTCCGGCGGAAAAAATAGGCCGGATAAAACTGGGAAGCCGGGCTTCTGGCCAGCGGCGTGCCGCCCGGTACCGACGGATGGCCGAAGCGGGCATTCCCCAGCGGCCAGGCCGAATCGTCGAACGCGAGCGTCTGCCACGCGCCGGCCGGCACGCTACCGGCGTCCCAATACCGCCACGCGCTGCTCTCCGGGATCAAGATCAGCTCTCCGCCGGCCACCACGTCCGGGCGACGATCTTTCTTGGAGGCCCACACCAGCAGATGCGCACCCGGACCGAGGCTCACCGACGGGAAGGTCCACAAGAAAGGAGCGGCGGCATCATTCGACATCCCCCATCCAGTCAGCGCCACCGGGAGGGTGCCGGTATTGACCAGTTCGAACCAATCCGAACTCTCGCCGTCTTCATCCACCAGGCCGGCGTGATTCGAGGCGACAACCTCGTTGATGCGCACGTCACTCAGCGCAACCCCTGCAATCAGCAACGCCGCCACGAGGCAACCGAGTGTCGCTAAAAGATCGTTCCCCTGCATGATGGCTCATCTCACCCCCTCTCTTCTCCGGGAACGCATGGGGTGCATGCCACGGAGCATGAAGCGTGAAACTTACAGGTGTTTTACTGTGGTCTTGAAAAACAACACGAAAGGCACAGCACTGCTTTTTCGTTTGGAGGCCCTTGCAAAACTCATCGTGACATGGGCGTCCCGCCCATGGAACACGGGCAAGATGCCCGTGCCACACCTGCAAGCAAGGGGTTTTACAAGAGCCTCGTTTGTTTATTTCATGGTTCATACACCCCCAAAAAAACTCCGTGTCTTTGTACCTCTGCGAGGAAAAAACGCCGCTTTAGCGCGGCTTAAACCGCGCAAGGTTGGCGAGTGTGGCTTCGATCAGACGGTCTGCCGTATCTTCGCGGGGTGCGCCGCCCACGACCGGCAGGGTCTCGTACCCGCCGCGCGCGAAGCATGCGGACAGCGGCACATACCCGCATGCCCCCATCGCCAACGCCACAGGCCAGGTGGTCCTGAATGGCGAACGTCGTTTGATGGCCAGCCCCACTTCTGTAAAGGGTTCGCCCGGCAGCGAAGTGACCGCGAAACGGTCGCCGAACGCCAGGGTCACTAGTTGGAAGAGACGCCGTCGCCCTGAGCAGTGTGCGCGATAGGCCAGCGTCTGCTCAGCAAAGAAGCGCGCAACCGCCCCCTCGCCCGAAGCGAGTCCTTCGCTCGTCAAGTCGCCGCCGCCCGCACCGGCGGAACGTACACGCGCCAACACCGCGCGTGCCGCATCGCAGCTCGCGTCCGACAGCGCGCGATACGGGATCGTAATCGTGCGCGAGGCGCGGCGGAACGCACCGGACGGCAGAGGCTTGAGCCGTCCCAGCAGCGATACCACGCGCTCGGCGTAGCCGCGCCCCAACTCGCAGGCTTTTTCGTACGCGTATCCTTGCGGGGTGTCGGCGTTGACATCGATGTGATTCACGTTGCCCGCACAGCCGATCAGCGTCATCACCAGCGGATCGTAGCCCAGTGCGTTCTGCACCGCGCGCTCCATGCGTCCCGGCCAGTCCGCCGAAACCAGACTGGCGCCCACCGTGTCGGTGTGGTTGACGATGTTGGCCAGCAACGCCGTCACCCGTCCCTCCTGCTCGACCGCCAGCACGCCGATCTCGCGATCCACCGGCCCTTCCGGTTTGACGATGTTAGGATTCTTGACGCCGGGATTGGTGGTCACGCCGCCGCCCTTCATCCAGTAGCGCCGGTTGAAGGCGAACGGGTTGTCACGCACGCTGCCCAGACGCAGGACAGCGGGCGCAAGGTTCTGTTCGGCGGTCAGAACCGTCTCGACCGTCCTGTCGGCAACCTGCTGCAAGTAGGCGGAATCAGGCGACGTGCCGAAGAGCGTTGTCATGTACGGCGCGGTGTGCGTGTGCGTGGCGCTGAAGATCAGACCGCGTCCATGCCGAAAGCCAGCGGACGCGAGACGCGCCTGCAGCTCAGCGACGAACTCGCCGCTGAGCATGCAGACGTCGAAGGCGACGAAGCCGCCTACGATGCGCCCTTCGCGAAAGAGCACGCAGCGCACATGGAGGTCATCCAGTACGCCGGTGTTAGGCCGCGGATTGAAGTACCCCGCCAGCGGCAAGCCGCGCGGCGGCGTGATGATCGTTTTAGCAAACCCGACGTCCAT
>DAOTMQ010000068.1:9193-15490 GCA_035450385.1 Kiritimatiellia bacterium
CGCCCGCCCCGGCGTGCCGAGCTATGCGCGGCCTCGCAGAGTTTCACATTGCGATAACCGTCGTAACCGGTCAGCGGCTGGCCGCTCAGCACGGAGTCGGCATGCTCGCGGATCACCCCCTGATAGATGTTCTCAGGGCGCTTGATCGTTACGCGCTGCTGGCGATCAAAGGTGTCCAACTCCAACCGCATCTTGAACGGTTCGCCCGCGTGACCGGAGAGTTGGAAGAGTGTGCCGTATCCGCGCACCACGGCCTTGTCGCCATACACTTCGTAGCCGAGATTCGAGAGCGTTCCGCCGAGACCGCCGCGCCGATCGCAGAACGAAACGAGGGCCGAGCAGGTGATACCGTTCGCGAGGTCGCACTGAATCAGCGCGCCATCTTCAACCGCGATGGCCATGCGCTTGGGATAGTAGACGGCACGCACAGCGGTGATGCGGCTGTCCAGCAGATACTCGGCCATGTAGAAGCAGTGGCTCGCGACATCACCGATCGGGCCGCCCATTTCGTCACGGTCGGAGCAACGCCAACTCGCGGCCTCGGCAGGGTCGTAGCCGTAGGCGAACTGCATGTGGAAGCAGGCATCGTTGACCGCGCCCAGCGCGCCCTCTTCAATCCATTTCCGCGCGTGGCGGTTGAGGACGTTGTGAACCATCATGTGGTCGACCGATAGACTGAGCCCCTTTTTCTTGGCCAGCGCAACCAAGCTGCGGGCGTCGCGCGCTGTGGACGCCAGCGGCTTCTCCACGATCACCGCTTTGCCGGCTTCGAGCGCCTGCCGCGCAATCTCCGCGTGCGTCCGGTTGTTGGTCGCCACAAATACCGCGTCTATCGTCTGGTCGCGCAACACCGCCTCGGTGTCGCGGTACCACGTCAGGCCCAGCGCCTGCGCGGCGCGCCGCCGCTTCGTGTTGACATCCGTCGCGCCGATCAAAACCGCCTGCTTCAGCGGCTTGAAACGCGCGGCGTCACAAGCGAACCCCTCTTTCGCGATCCGGTTCTCCGCGATCCCGCCAAACCCAATCATAGCATATCGAACAGCTTTCATCTTTTCCTCCGTATCTGCGTGTTTCTCACTTACTCAGCGGATAAATCCCGGCGGCATCAAACCATGCACGTTCGTCCGCCGCCTGCCGAACATTTAACATCATGACCAACTCGTCCGCGCCCTGCGGCACCTGCACCAAACCGAAGGCGCGCCGCCAGCCATCCGTCCCCACCGCATCGAAGCGGAACGACAAGCCGGGCAATGACCAATCCCACGCGCCAGCGCGTTTCCAGTAGACCGTGAGCGTACGCGCCGCCGCGCCCTGCGCATACGCCTCCACAATAAACTCGCTACCGGGCGTGGCTGGAATCGAGGTGCCGAAACAACCTTGTTCGACACCGATGGCGCACAGCGACCATGTATCGCCCCGGCCTTTCTGCGTGTCGGTGCCGAAAACACCGGCGCGTTTTTTCTCCTCCTGCCAACTCCACCACCCGGTCGGCAGCACGCCCTTGCGGAAGACCTCTCCGGCACCGGCTTTGTCCAACGTACAGGCGCTGTTCTTGACGCCATTGATCAACGTCCCGGCCTGACGCCGCCGCGCGACCCACTGATCCGCCCAGCGGTACGGATCGCGGATGCGCGCCAGCGTTTCGAGAAAGCCGGGCAATTTCATTTCCCAAGTGGGGTTCTTCTCTCGCGACGTTCCCTTCCAAGTGATCCAGTCCATCTTTTCGCCGTAGATCCAGATGTACTCCTGCGCCGCATCCAGTGCTTGGGAAACATTGAGACGCATGTGGTTGAGGCGCGAGCCGTCCACCTCACCGAAATACCAAGGCGAGTTGGTCGGATTCGTGTACATGTCAAGGTAGAGCCCGAAACCGGCCAACACCTGCGTCTGGTACTTGATGCGGTTCGCCGGCTCCACCAGCGCCAGCGCCTTGTTCTGCGTGCGCCAAGCGGCGAGATAGAAATCATTGCGCGCCGCCTGATAACGGTAACCGTGCTCGTCGCCGTCGATCATGCGGGCACCGGGCGGCAACTCATCCAGCATGCCGTTGAGAAAGGCGGGCCACAGGTCGCCGGCTGTGGCAACAGCCGCGCGCGGATTGCTGTCTGTGAAGTAGCTCGGGTGCAGGCTCAGCATCCAGAATGACAGCAAGGTGACATCGGGATATTCAGCCGCAATGCTCCGCATGATCTGCGCCCCGCGCCGACGTGCCAGCGCGGCGGTCTCCGCAAAGGGCGCGTCGCTGGACGCCAGGAAATACTGGCGCGTCTCAGGATAGTCTTCCGGATCAATCAGGATGCCTTTCGACCCGCTCTCTTTGGCCAGCCACGCCACGACCCCGATACTGCGGGCGAAACGCTCCCACGCCTCATCATCACTCCACGCCAACCGCTTGCGCGGTGCCCAGAACGTGGTGATGAAGTTGTACTTCAGATTACGCGACGAGCATTGACGCAGCGACGCGAGTTCCTCCGTGAACCACTCCCGCTGCCACGGCGGATCGGTCATGATCGTGCCGAAGCTGATCGACGTGCCGTCCGGCAGTTTTTTTCGCAGCGCCAGCGAGATACCGTCAAGCGGCACCTGCTCCCAGGCGTCAAGGTTCCGCGCCACATCGGCCGGGCTCACGCCCAGCAGATCCCAGCTATGCCCGATCATTTTCTTTTCGACGCCGCACACGCTCAACGCCGCAGCACAGAATACCAACGCGCACCGTCTATACCTCATTGCCATCATTCCTCCTTGTATTGTTACATCACGCGCGCACCGCCGCACGGATACGGAGCAGCAAGCCTCCGCCGGCAACGGCGGCGACCGCCAGCAGCACCGCGCCCCGCGCGAACTGGCCGTAAAGCAGATAGCCGGTACCAAAGAGCGACGCCCACACCAGCAGGCAGCCCAGCATCATGCAGAGTATGCCGTTGGGCACGTTCCAGCCTTCCGGCTCCACCCCCTCCGGCACCGTCTCGAAGCGCCGCCAGCCCGGCCCTCCCGGACGGATCTTGCGGCAGAATTCCACCAGTGTGCGCTCCTCCACCGGCGGGGTCAGATAGGTCACGGTGACCCACGCTATCGTTGTGATGATGATGCCCAAGACCATTTTCCACGAGGTGAAATCCATGACCTTCAGCCAACCGGCGTTCGACAGCGCCGCCTCGACCCCCAATGGTTCGGCACAGAACTGGAAGAAGACCGCCACGATGAACGACACCACCATCGCGGTGACCTCACTCCATACGTTGATGCGCCACCAAAACCAGCGCAGGATGTAGAGCAGGCCGGTACCCGCGCCTACCTGCAGTAGCACGTGAAAGATGGTTTTGACCGTCGTCATGTGAAAGGCAATCACCGCAGAGGCCAGCAGCATCACCAGCATGGTCACCCGCCCGACCAGCACTGCGTGGCGCGCCGAAGCCTGCGGGCGAAGGAAACGCAGATAGACGTCCTGCACCACATACGAGGAACCCCAGTTGAGCAGCGTTGCCACCGTCGACATGTAGGCCGCGATCAGTGACGCAACGATCAACCCCTGCCAGCCGCGCGGCATGCGCGCAACCATGCCGGGATAGGCGATGTCGTGGCCGAGATAGGTGTCATCCACGCGCGGGAAGGCACGTGCCAACGACCCCACGCCGCGCGCGTCCGCCCGGTGCAAGCGCACGTCCTCACGCAACTCAGGCGGCATCGCGGCTTTGTCGGTATCGTACTGGCGCACCTCGGCCGCGTGATCTGTCAGCCAGGCTTGAGCCGCATCCTGCTCCGCTTGCGGCGTCAGCGGAAAGACCACCAGCGAGGCCAGCGCCACCAGAATCCACGGCCACGGCCGCACCGCGTAGTGCAGCACATTGAAAAGCAACGTGCCGCCAATCGCGTGGTTTTCATTACGGGCGGAAAGCATACGTTGCACCACAAAACCGCCGCCGCCCGGCTCTGCCCCCGGATACCAGACGTTCCACCACTGCACCGCGAGCGGCAGGATCAGCACCGTCATCAACGTCGAAAAATCGTGCGTGGACGGCTGCAACATCGACAGCTTGGGCGCCACGGCGGAATGTGCGAACAACTGTGCCAGCGTGGTGCCGCCCTCGGCCATACCGGAATTCACCGCATAGACCGCTGCAAAGATAGCGCCGGTCATCGCAACGGCGAACTGGTAGAAATCGGCCCACATGGAACCGGTCAGACCGCCGAGCGTAGCGTAGATCGCAACGCCCGTCATCGAAAAGAATAGCGACATCCCCGGCGAGAGACCGAACATGATCTGGCCGATCTTGATCGCCGCCAGCGACACGCCACCCAGAATGATCAAGTTGTACACCACCCCGAGATAGATCGCGCGGAAACCACGCAAAAACGCGGCGGGACGTCCGCTGTAGCGGAGTTCGTAGAAACCAAGATCGGTGTCCAGCCCCGAGCGCCGCCAAAGTCCGGCATAAACAAACACCGTCAGCATGCCCGTCAGCAGGAAGGCCCACCACACCCAATTGCCCGCGACGCCGTTGAGACGCACAATCTCGGTGATCAAATTCGGCGTGTCGCACGAGAAGGTACAGGCAACCATCGAGACGCCCAGCAACCACCACGGCATGTTGCGCCCCGAAAGGAAAAACGACTCGGTGTCCTGCCCGGCACGCCGAGCGGACCAGGAGCCGACCAGCACCACCGACGCCAAGAAACCCAAGATGATCCATGCGTCCAGCCAAGAAAGCGTCAACATACGAACGTCCCTTCGTGAGTGGGTCGATGTCCAGCAGGGAACTTCCGCTCAGAGGCCGGGCGTTCCCTGCTGGACGACTCGCCTTGCTTACTTCTTCATGTACGCCGCCGCCACCTTCTTGAAGGCGTCGATGCACGCCTGCATGTGCGCCTCGGTGTAGACGGGATGGGTGAAGAAGCACATCGTGCGGTCGGTCAGCCAATGCGCGGTCGGACAGTCCACCTGCGTGTAATCAATGTTACGCGCCTTGGGATCGAAGAACGGATACTTCGCCACGCCGAAGCCGTTGCGCTCGATGTAGGCGCGCTCCTTGTACATCTCCGGCCAGAGCACGCTGTAGACCGGCACGCCCTCGGCCGCGATCGCCGCGATGAACTCCTTCATCGTGCAGGTCAGCTTGGAAGTGTCCAGCACGAACGGCGCCCACCAGTAGGAGTTCTGCCGGTCCTTGGTGTCCAGCGGCGTATGCAGCACCAGCGGATGCTTCTCCAGCGCCTTCTTCACCATCTTGCCGTTGCGGATGCGGTTCTTGAGATTCCAAGAGTCGAAGCGCTTCAACTCGCACAGGCCGATCTGGGACTGAATCTCGGTCATGCGGTAGTTAAAGCCGACCCGCTTGTGGATGTACATCAGCTTGCCTTCCATCTCCAGCAGGTTCAGGCGCTCCTTCACGTCATAACCGTGGTCGCGGAACGAGCGGCACTCCCACGCGAGATCGTCGTCATTCGTGACGACCATGCCGCCTTCGCCGCCGGTGGTGAAATGCTTGCTCTGGCAGAAGCTGAAGCAACCCACGTGACCGATCGTGCCGGCCTTACGCCCTTTGTAGAGGCCGCCGAAACACTGCGCGCAATCTTCGATCACCTTGAGGTTGTACTTCTTGGCGATCTTCATGATCGGATCCATGTCCACGACCACGCCGTACAGATGCACCACCACGATGCCGCGCGTACGCTCCGTGATCTTTTCCTCGATCTGCTTGGGATCGATCTGGTGATCATACCCCACATCGGTGAAGACCGGCAACGCGCCCGCCTGCAGAACGCAGAATGAGGAGGCGATGAACGAGTAGGACGGACAGATCACCTCGTCACCAGGGCCGATCCCCAACGACGCGATTGCGGTATGCAACGCCGCCGTGCCGTTCGTCACGCTGATGGCATTACGCACGCCCAACCATTTGGCGAACGCGGTCTCAAACTGCATGCCGACCGGTCCCGTCCAATAGTTCACCTTGCCGCTCACCAACGGCTCCAGCGCCGTCTTCAGGGACTCTTCCGAAAAAGAGGGCCACATGGGGAACCCCTTGTCCCATACTTTGGGACCACCGTTCACAGCCAGAGCGACTGACTGCACCGCGCTTTTTTTCACGGGCTTTTTCACGGCCTTCTTCACGGTCTTTTTACTCGTACTCTTTTTGCCTGTAGCTTTTTTCATTCGTGTTTCTCCTTTGTGTGTACACACGGGCGGTTCCGCACCACCCTATCAGTCTTTATCCATCCGAGGGTCTCGCCAAACCCCTTGTCTGCAAGTGTGGCACGGGCATCTTGCCCGTGTTTCATGGGCGGGACGCCCATGCC
>DAOTMQ010000069.1:0-15422 GCA_035450385.1 Kiritimatiellia bacterium
TCCAGACGATGCGCAGTTTCGCCAATGTCATGCCGGGGGAGAGCCGCGGCTGTCTGGGCTGTCACGAATCGCACAGCCGTGCGCCGCAGATGAGTGCGGGTCCGTCCACGGCCGTCCGCAGTACGCCCGACACGATCACACCGGTGCCGTGGGCTTTTGACGATGGCTTCACCTGTGCGCCGGAAGGTTGCACGACACTCGCGCAGGCGCGTGAAATGGGCCTGCGCAAAGGCGCGCGGGCGGAGAAGTCGAAGGTGACCGCCACGGCGCGGTTCGGCACTTCGGTCGGCTATCTCAAGGACGTGCAGCCCGTGCTGGACCGGTACTGCGGCAAGTGCCATCAGGGCGAAGGCAGTGCGCGGAAGAAACTGGATCTCACCTTGCGCGGTTACGAGCCCTACCTCACGCTTGTCGGACGCCCCGGCTGGGGGCGGACGAACGCCGTTCCAGAAAAGTTGCCGCCGGGATATGATCTGGCCGGAACCCTGCAGGTCGAAGCCTACAGCACGGTCGATCCGGCCGCCTATGTGACGCCTGAACCCATGACACGCCTCTCGTACACCAGCAGGCTGGTCGCGCTCGCCGCAAGCGGCAAGCACCATAACGTGAAAGTCGATCCCTACAGCTTGCTGCGGCTCATACTTTGGGTGGACACAATGTGCCCGTATCTTACGGACGTGGAGATCCGCGCCGATGATGATCCGGAGTTCCAAGGCTCCGATTGGCTGGCCATCCGGCCGCGCTTGAAAACAGCGCCGATCGTGATCCGGCCGGGACCCTTTAGCGCGGATTGAGTGAACGCCGAACGCCGACGTGATGAGTGTTCAAATAAACCTAAGAAAAGCAAGCCGATTGGTTTCAGACTTCAAGTACGCTGGTGGACGGAGGGAGAAAGACAACTGCCCGGGTCGCATATTCGAATATGTGACCCTGAGGCGGGGCATTGGATGCCTTTTGGACCCGCTGCCGGTCGTTGCTTTGAGGTGGTCCTTCAGGCCACGGAATATGCTGGCGTCGCAACCCAGACCCAGGGTTGCGCTTCGCTTGCCCTGAGCTAGCCCGACTTTCGCTATTCGAGCGGAAACAACGACGCAAGTCGTTGCAAATCAACAAAACCGCTTCAAAAGTCTGTCGCCAAGCCCTTTTGAGACCGGCCGGCGTGAAATCCGGGCATTTTTCAATCAAAAACAGGCCAAAAGGGGCTTCTCAACGAAAATTATTTTTTTGGCGACCGCGAATAGCGAAAGTCGGGTTAGCTCGGCGGCGTAACCGCCGTTGCCGACACCACCGGCACTACCGCAGGATTGGCAGTTCCGGCAGCCCCAGAGCGCCCCGATTTCGATCCTGGTTGGGATGAAACCCTGAAACTACCCCTCCCGCGCGTTACGCGGAAGGCGGCACTAATGCACTATCAGCTATTCTCCTTCACGAAGCGCAGCATGTCGTCGTAGCACTCATCGAGTTCGGCTTTCTGAAGATCCGTGAGCTTGAAGTTATGGAGCTTCCAACTTGTGGTGTCGCCGACCGCCACCATGCCTTGCTCTTTGTTCTCGGACTTTTGGTAGACACGCGAAACGGTGGTCTTGAACACGCCCTGACGCTGGAGATAGTAGAGCGAATACCCGCGCAGGCCGCCGGGGAAGTCACGCTGATCGATCAGGAGACGGAAGAGCGCGTAAGCGAGTGTCAACTTGCCGTGGCGGTCATTGTTCTCCATCTGCTTCCAGATGTATCCGAGCAACGGCGCGTATGCGCAACGCTCCGTGATCAGTCCTTCCGACCCGCAGCGGCGACTTTGATAGAGCCACTGCCAGCCGCCCCACGCGCTGAACACCGTGTGGATGATCGGCTTCGCGGCGTTTTCCTTGATCATGTTCTCGTTCGCTTTCGCGCCGCCCGACTCCTCCTTGATGTACCCGAAAATCTTCGGATGTTTCCGCGCGAGGTCGATGAGCATATCGACTGTCGGGGACGGACAGGTATTGTTCACAACCGTCTGGATGATCACAGGGCGCTGCACCACCTTGGCCTGCGCCTCGAAGTAGACGCGCACGTCATCGAGCGTCTTACCCGTGCTCGGCGGGCGCGTGATGATCGCGATGTTCGTCCGCGGATACTTCTTGGCGATCTGTTCGACGGCCTCGGTCTCGCGGAGCATCTGCGCCGTGTCCACGCCGTTACAGCCGAACGTCATCATGCAATTCACGTCCTGCATCGCCTCGGCGCACGCCTCATATCCTTTCACCTTCTCTTCAAAGGTCAGCAGATCGACCGCGTCGTTCGACTGACACCAGATCACACCCGGGCATTCGCCGTCCGCCGTGAAGCGCACGCCGCGTTTGAGCGACTCGTAATCCACGCTGCCGTCCTCGTGGTACGGCGTGGAGAGAATCGGGAACGGGCCACGCATCCGCTTGTCGCCGCCGCCGTCCGCCTTGGCAACGGCGGTGGACACCTTCTTCGGCAACTTCGCCGCATATCCCGCGAGTGCCGCGCTCGCCAATCCCATTGATACAAAATCCCTTCTCAGCATAGTCTTCCCTTTCTTTTCCTTGAGACCCTTGTAACCCCCCCTCGTGGCATGGGCGTCCCGCCCATGAAACACGGGCAAGATGCCCGTGCCACGCCTGCAAGCAAGGGGTTTTGCAAGAACCTCCTTACTTAAAAATTGAGCGTTGAGCGTTGAACGTTGAGCGTTATCCTATCCCTTAATCTCCCAGCCCTTACGGTACGTCGTCTTGAGAAACGCGTTCGCACTCTCGTCGTTCGTGACCCTCGTGCCATTCCACTCAAGTTTCTTGAGTCCCGCGCGGGCCGCCACATTGCCGAGGAGCACCGTCGTCGCGAGCGGCGCGGAGTAATCGAAATTGCAGCCTGCCGGACGGTTCGGGTTGCGGATCGCGCGCAGCCAATCCTCCGGGTGGTTCATGCCCTTCTCGCGCGGGATCGTCTTTGGCGGACTCGGAAGCTGCGTCCTGAGCGTGTCCGGGACGAACTGGAGACCATTGCCGTGCGGACCGATCGCCACGACGCCCTTCTCGCCGATGTACACCGTGCCGAGGCAGCCCAGATTTTGCCCGTGCTTCTTCTCAAGCTCCTCGATGATCGGCGGCAGGTTCTGATAGTCGCGTTTCAGGCAGACGCCGATTTTGTTCACATGCGTCTTTTTGTACGGGATGCCATCTTTGACGCCGTCATACCAATGCAGCGTCAGCGGATCCATGCCCTTGCGCGCCGGGAATTGCCAGTGGAGCGTGTTGCGCCACGTCCAACTCCCTTCCACCCCCCACTTGAGATCGGTAGCCTCCACGCTCGTGGGATGCACCTCGCCGAGGCGCAACGCCCAGAATACGGGATCGAGGATATGCGTTCCCATGTTGCCGATCGCGCCGTTGCCGTAGCCGATCCATGCGTGCCAGTCGCGCGGATGGATGCCGTTGTGATCCTCGGTCGGCGCGTAATAATCGCGCACCGGCGCAGGCCCGCACCAAGCGTCCCAATCCATGCCCTTCGGCGGATCGGCCTTCGGCGGATTGTACATCATCGCGTTCAGGCGGTCATTGAAGGCCCACACCTCACGGACCTGACCGATCGCGCCGCTCTGGATATACTCCACAAGACGGCGCATGCCTTCATCGCTGTGGCCATGGTTGCCGACCTGCGTCGCGACACCGGATTTTTTCTGCGCCGCGTGCATGAGGCGTACTTCTTCAATCGTCAACGCCATCGGCTTCTCGACGAAGACGTGCAGGCCCTTCGCCATCGCAAGGAGGGCGGGGAGGGCGTGATGGTGATTGGGCGTCGCGATCGCGACAGCGTCGATCTCGTTCCCCATCTTGTCCAACATCTCGTGGTAATCATAAAAGGCCCGGATTTTTGAGGTGTCCGTCGTCGGCTGATGGTGTTTCACCACGGCGCGAACCCTGTCCCACCGGTTCGGATCAGGCTCGGCCATGCAGACGATCTCCTCGTCCGGACCGCACATGTTGTTCAAAATACCGTAATGTATGCCGAGCCCCATACGGCCGCCGCACCCGATAAGTCCCAACCGGATCTTCTTCTTTGCGGCAGCCGGCTCTCCGATCGAAAACAGCGGAAAAGCCGCACTGCCTGCGGTTACCTTCAAAAACTCACGACGTCGCATGTGTGCCCTCCAATAACAAAACTCTCACCAGATTGGGTCCATTATGAAGGGATACGCAAAAGGGGTCAACCCCGATTTCGTTTTGTCGCGGTCTTGCGCCGATCCTTTGGATACGCTATGATGGCGGGCATAGTATTTTGAGTGTAATCAAGGAGGTAAAAGATGCGTGTTTTGGTTCCTTTGGCGGATGGTGTCGAGGAGATTGAGGCAGTCACAGTGATCGACGTTTTGCGGCGCGGCGGGATTGAGGTGGTGTCAGCCGCATTGGGCCATGATCGGTCGGTCGCGGGATCACGCGATGTGGTGCTGCTGGCCGATACCGTGTGGGACGAACTGGAGATCGACTCCTTCGGTGCCATCGTGCTGCCGGGCGGCGGACTGGGCACCGAAAATCTGGCGGCCGACCAGCGGGTGCTTGCGACGCTCCGGGCGTTTGCTGAGTCCGATAAATTTGTGGCCGCCATCTGCGCTGCCCCCACGGTGCTGGCGCAGGCCGGCGTGCTCAAAGGACGGCGCGCCACATGTTATCCCGCCTGCGCAGAAGCCCTGGGCAAAGCGTACGACGAAGCGCCGGTGATTGCCGACGGCCACATTATTACCAGCCAAGGGCCAGGCACAGCCATGCTCTTTGCACTGGTGCTGGTGCGGCACTTCGCCGACGAAGAGACCGCGCGCAAAGTCGCGGACGGACTGCTGGTGGCGTTTTAGTGCGGTAACAGTCTGAGCCGCATGAACCGGGCGGGTGCGTTGCTCACCGGCACGTCGTGCCGGACAGTCACTTGCCACCATGTATTGCTGTCCATGCGCGAGACTTCCGTGATGTTTGACGACCCCCAATTGCCCAGCGTCAGATCGGTGCAAGCGACCGGCAGGAAGGTCAGGTCGCCGACTTGCTTGCTTTCACGGAACGTCAGGGTGAGGTATCCGCCGGACAGGCCGCCGCCAGGCAGGCCGGCGGTGTCGGGATCCCAGGGGTCCATCGCCCAGGCATACTCGAAGAGGTTCACAATGCCGTCCCCGTCAGGATCGTCAAGCTCGTCTGCGACGCCGCCTTCCTGAATCTCTGATTCCGTGAACCAGCAGAGTTGCCAGGACGCGAACGAGCGTTCGGATAGAACCTCGACTTGGTCGATACACACGCCGTATCCGTATCGCGAGATGCCGCCGAAGGCAATTTGGAACAGGCGGCTCGTGGTCGGAAGCGTGATCAGTCGGCGCGTCCACGTCGGCGTCTCTTCATCGAAAACGTCCAAGAGCGTCCATTCCGTCTCCGAGACGCCCTTGTAATAGACGTGTAACTCATCGAGATCGTCTATCCATGCCGCCATATAGTGCCAGAAACTGAGATATGCCGCGCCGGGGGCGTCGCCCATATCCAGCAGCGGCGAGATCAGCCACGTTTCAACCTCATCGTACTCTTCGTGGCAAAAGCATGCGTAATACGATCCTTCGAATGCACTTTCAGGATGGTTGCCAGGCCCGTAATCATAGGCGGCCCATACGTAATCACCGCTCTGCATGACCTGCGTCCAGCCGGCGGGCATGTTGCCATCGTTTTCGAAACTTTCGGCAAACGGTAACGTCTGGGGGAATGAGACCGTAAGTGAGAAGAGGTTGGTGGATGCCATGCCATTGTTCCCGGTAGCCGAAATGACAAGTTCAACATTCGCCGCTTCGCCTGGGATCCCGCTCAGCACACCGTCGCTGCTAAAGGACAGGCCGTCCGGCAACACCCCGTCCACCAGAGTCCAGACATAGGGCGCGGTACCGCCCGTCGCCTCAAAGGCGTGCGAATAGGCGATTCCGACCGTGCCCGGTGGCAGATGCGTGGCGGTTGTGATCATTGGCGGCATGGGGCCCGACATGATGTCGATCTGGTCGATACACACGCCGTATCCGTATCGCGAGATGCCGCCGAAGGCAATTTGGAACAGGCGGCTCGTGGTCGGAAGCGTGATCAGTCGGCGCGTCCACGTCGGCGTCTCTTCATCGAAAACGTCCAAGAGCGTCCATTCCGTCTCCGAGACGCCCTTGTAATAGACGTGTAACTCATCGAGATCGTCTATCCATGCCGCCATATAGTGCCAGAAACTGAGATACGCTGCGTCGGGGTCGTCGCCCATATCCAGCAGCGGCGAGATCAGCCACGTTTCAACCTCATCGTACGCTTCGTGGAAAAAGCATGCGCAATACGATCCTTCGAACGCACTTTCAGGACGGCTGTTAGGTCCGCGATTACGGACGGTCCATTCGGAATCGCCGTTCTGTATGACCTGCGTCCAGCCGACGGGCATGCTGCCGCAGTTTTCGAACCTCTCTGTGAAGGGCAGGGAGGGCGGCGTCTGCACCGCAAGGCTGAATGTGGCGGACGCTGTGCCGTTGGCGGCATCTTTGACCTGCACGTCAAAGGAAGATGTCCCGGTGCCGGTCGGCGTGCCGCTGATCACGCCGCTGGAACTGAGCGAGAGCCCGGCGGGCAGTGCGCCGGCGGTCAGGCTCCAGATATAGGGCGGCTGTCCGCCGAAAGCTGTCAACGTTTGGCTGTAGGCCGCCGACAGCGCACCGTCCGGCAGCGGGCTGGCGGTCGTGATCATCAGTGCCGGCGGCTGAACCTTGAAGGTCATGACGTTTCCGCTGGTGCTGAAGGCGAACAGGTTGAGCCCGGAGCCGCTGCCGTCCCACCAACGGGCACTGGGCTGGGTTCCGTCGTTAAAGACGTTTTGATATTCGGCGGCGGGGTTGCTGCTGTGGAAGAGATCCCCGTCATCGCCACTGTTTACGTTGTTTTGGAAATCCCACCGACCGTCGGCCTGCATCAGCGTGCATTCGTAGTTTTCATGGGCCGTGTTGTAGTCGAGACTCTGGTTGTCACGGTCGCCTTGCTCGTCGATGTGCCAGACTGCGATGCCGGAGGCCGGCAACGAGGCGTCCCGTCCGGTTGCCTGACGGTTTTCAATCAGGTAGTACTCGGTCGGAACTCCGGGCTTGGCATACCGGTAGAACGTGTTGAATCCCGCGCCTGATGCGCTCAACGAGGCGGTCAGGTCGGAGGAGACGGTCAAATCGAGGGTGGTCGCCCAGCCCGAGGCTCGTTTCAGGTAGGCGCAGACCTGCACCGGATTGACGCCGTGACCGCCCGAATTCATCAGGCAGAAAATCCCTGCGCCGCCCTTGGAGTCCTTATCATAATCGTACAGATCCGGATAATCGCAGAGCATGTGACCGTTCTCGTGGCAGAAGGTTCCCAGTTTAAGCGAATTGCCGATGTTCGTGATCTGATAGTTCCAGACGGCGACGTCATCCGTCAACGACTGGGCACCGACGTTCCAGAGCGACCACGAGTGAGGCCAGAGCCCAAAACTCCACGCACCACTGTCTGCGCCGGCGAAAAAGACGTTGCAGGCGATTGCCCGGCCCGAGCCATCGACCGTCAGGTTTGCGAAAGCCGGCGCGATCTGGCTGGCGTAGTTTGACTGCGCTTTCAAAATCGTGATCGCGTCGCGGACCAAGAGGTTTCCTTGGTCGCCGCAATCTTTGCTTGTGTCGTTATAGTACGTCTTGGGCTGCGCCATACGAATGTAGGCGGTAACGATATTGGTATAAGTCAGCAGACCATTGGAGACGTCCTGAAAATATTTTTTAACCGACCCGTTGTTGCTGAATCCCGAGTAGGCGTCGCCGTTACAAAAGTCCACGATCTGGGCCTGCGACACCGTGGCGGGCGCATCACTGAAATCGATCAGCAGGCAGAGGCCAACCTTGGTGCCTGTCGTCGTGTGGGCAGGCGGTGCCATCGGCACACGTTCTCCTTCCGTCGCGCGCACTACGGTCTTGCGCTGCCGCCACCGCTCGCTGAGACGCACGGCGCTGTCCCAGCGCTCAAAACGTTCCCGCGCCTCGGCTCTCGTGCGCGCCGCGCTCTTGCGCAGGTGTTTGACAAGACCCAACGCCGCCGGGTCCGCCGATCCCACCTGCCAGGCCGTGGGAACCAGATCCGTCCCGTCGGCAGACAGAGTCGCGTAATAGTAGGCCTTGGACTCGGGCACATACGCCACCGTGTATCCGTCCAGCGTCTCGAAGACAGCATGGAACTCATCACCCTTGCCCCAGAGTTCGATGACCGTTCCGTTCGGTTGCGTGAAGGAAACCGTCCGCTCAAAAGGCGCCCCGGCCGCAATGATCACACATCCGAGGAGTGAGACGGCCGCCAGACCATGTGTCCACATGCATTTCATATTCATCTCTTGACTACCTTGTCCATAACGTGTCGAGCGAGGGTCCGTTTAGTACACAGGGACGCCTGCAACTTTCACCAGCATTTCACTTTATTTGGCAGACGTCAACGTTATTCCGTTTCCCCTTTTGTTTTTAAGTAGGCGCTCGTCCCAAAGTTGACGACACAGACCGGAAACCGTAACATGGCGTTATCGGGCGATAAACGGCGCAGAAAGGGCCGTGTTCGCGGCGGCGGCGTTCAATATGCGCAAGCTGATGAGGGGCTTCGCCCTTTTTGCGCCTTTTTCAGCATCGGCTGTTTTCGCTGGTCTCGGAGTTGTAAGGAAGCCTATGTCTCTATACCTTGTGCAGGGTGCGGTTTACGGTTTTGCGGCTGCGGTGCAGCCCGGCCCATTTCTGGCCTATCTGGTTTCTCTGACGTTGAGTAGAGGCTGGCGGCAGGCATTGCCTGCCGTGCTGGCACCGCTGCTGAGTGATGGACCGATCATCGTGCTGGTACTGATCGTACTGAGCCGCGTCCCGCCGTGGTGGATACAACTGTTGCGGTTCGCTGGCGGTTTCTTCATTCTCTATCTTGCTGCGGGGGCGTTGCGTTCCTGGCGGCACCCTGAGACGGTCGCGTTGGCGGACCATCCTGATCGGAAAGGCGTGTTCCGTGCCGTGCTCCTGAACCTGCTCAATCCATCCCCCTATGTGTACTGGGGTTTGGTGGGCGGGCCGTTGCTGCTGTCGGGGTGGCGCGAAACGCCTGTCAACGGGATAGGTTTTCTTGCGGGGTTTTACGGCACGATGGTGGCGAGCATGGCGGGGATCATCCTGCTGTGCGCGTACGCCGGGAGAAGGGACGAGCGGGTGAACCGGTTTCTGTCCGGCGTCTCGGGCATCGCGCTGGCCGGTTTCGGGCTGTATCAAATCGCGCTGGGGATTACGAATGGATGATGAAATCGCTACGGGCTCCGGAATCGTTGCCCATGATTGTGAGTATCGTCTCCGTTGCGTTCCTTTCGATGCTCTGGATCTGGAAGATGCTGGTGTCATCGGTCGGGTTGGTGCCGGCCAGATACTCCCCAGCATTCGAAAAACTGTCAAGACCCGCGTCGCCATCTGGATCGGTCAACCCATGGTCGAGCAACCAGATATATGGAACGCCGTTGGTCGTGGCCGAGATTGAGCCCCGGGCGGCGATCTCTTTGCGCGTCGTACCAGCCGTCGCCGTCAGAGTCGCCCGTCAGGTCGCCCGGGTAGGACACGGCGATCGCCACGTCGTCCAGATATGCGTCAGTCCAACCGCTGTTCTGCACAGCCGTCGCACGGTAATATGATGGGTTGGAGATCATGGTCAGGCCCTCACGCACCAGAACGCCGTCCACGAAAACCGCCACTTTACCCGCAGCATAGTTCTTGTATAGGGTGATGCGTGCGTATGCGTCGCTTGTGATCGGCGTCACGGCGTCGCCCGCGACGTTGTTGGAGCACGTCGCCCACGTCGCGGTGTCGGGGTTGTACACAACTGCGTACCCGCCAGAGTTCACATACAGCATCACGCTCGCGCTGGTGTCCACATCCGGTGCCGCATCACGTGCGCGAAAACGCACTAATTCTACGCTTGCATGAATCGCAACTTAACCGGCATAATGTCCACTCATTTCGGGCGGCTATCTCAGTTGGTTAGAGAGTCTGGTTTACACCCAGAATGTCGGGGGTTCGAGTCCCTCGCCGCCCACCAGTTTTTACCCCGTTTTTGTTGAAAAACCTCAATAAAAACGGGGTCTTTTTGTTTGTCAGGCATAACCCCTTTTTGGCTTGAAACAACCTGAAACAGGCTGATTTACAAGGGGCAGTTCCACAAACAAACACACAAACAAAAAACAGCGTTTCATCCACGCCCGCTTATGGTTTATGCGTTTTTCGGCTTTTTCCATGCTTCCCCTCGCGTCTGTCATGTTTGTGTAATCGGAAACACAAACAAAAAACAACCCGCCCGTTCGGTCTACCTTACGCGCGCGCGCAAGGGTCAGATTCCTGCAAGTGGGCGAATGTCGCTTGCCATTGTGACATTATACTTTGACGCTTGTCAACCAGCCAGCCATAGGAGGTTTTGCACACTTCCTTTGTCCGGTCGCGTCGCGCCGGGCAAGCGGGTCATGCGGTCTGGATTCTTGCAAGCCCTGTCTGCCTGATATTCTTTCGGCGCGTCGGGATGACTGACCGCATAGAGCAAGACTTCCATTTGCTTATCCCACGCCGCGCGGTCTGGCGCGTCAATCTGGATTAAACCGTGGATTGACTTCCCGCCGGAATAGGTCAACGCCCGCAGGGGTAAAACCTTGGCGTTGATAACGCCCTGCCAAAAAGCGCACTGGTCGGGAATAGGCAAGGCGTCAAACTCAACCAAGGCGTAACGGAAGGCTTCCACGCAGGCGGTACACCTGAATGACGGCTTGCCCTCTTTGGTCAATCCCTGCCGTCCTGTCAACGGGTTGCCGATCATCAACGGCGCGGCTTTCCCGCCCGCCCGTATAAACTCCGTCCACTCGGCACACGTCCGGACGGTCGCGCCGATCTTGCCCCGGTCGTATTGGTCGCCGATGAAAAGAAACTCGTCCGGCTTGTAGAGCGTTTCGAGAAACAACGCCGTTTGTTCTTCGGGGTCGGTCGGCACCGGCACGGGTGACAAGGCCGCGCCGGTTCCCCGTGCTATCATGCGCCTGACGAATGACACGGCACCGGCTCCCAACGGCGGGGGCTTCGGCGGGGGCGGTTCCCATGTCCGGCAAGCGTCCGGTCTGCTTGCCAACGGTTGAACGTCCATCCTTGCCTTGCGTAGCGCGTGGCGCACTTCGGAGACGGTCAGCGGCGGGTTGCCGGATGCGTCCCTGATTTCTTGCTCAATCTGGCAATCGGGCAATCCGGCCAGAACCCCAAGGTTGCATATTCCCAGCAGTGAAGCGTTGCGCTGTCCCTTCATTCCTGCCAGCCCTGCCAGCCGGTTACGATAGGCCGTCAAGACTCTGGATTGTGCTGCCGTGTCGATCATGGTTTTTTCGTCTCGGTTTCGCGTCCCCTCAAGTTGTGCCGTCCATACCCCCTAAAGGGGGTATATGGCAAGACTGGCAAAACTGGGGGGTGTTTTGCGGGTTGTCTTTCGGCACAACTGGCAAGACTTGGCAAAACTCAATAAAAGCGGGGGTTTACTCCGGCAAAACTCCCTTGTTGCTTTTTGTCGCTCGCATTTGTGCGTCAAAGTCCCTTGCAGCGGCTTCGGTTTCGGCTCTGGTGCCGACAAAAACACAAGCCTTCCAGTCGGCTTGAACCATCGAAAGACCGAACGCGCCGGGATTGTCTTTCAGGCAATCAAAGGCCTTTCGCCCCCGTGTGCGTCCGCAAAGCTGTTCGGCGAGTTTCCGAACGTCGGAAAGCTTAAGCGGCTTGACGCGCAGCTTGTCAGCCAACTGCCGCGCGTCCTGTTCGGGGTCATAGGATTGCCTGCCGCCGCCCTTGCCCTGTGTCGCCGCTTCAATCTCTTCTGGGGTCGCGCCCCGCCAGAAAATGCGCTTGTCGCTGTGGGCAAAGAACCGAGAGAGAGTTTTGTTGCCTTCTCCGTCACGCCAATCAAGCCGCCTGCCGCGCTTCCCTGCCACAAGCCGGAACACGCCGGGGACGTTCTCAACCGGCATCAAAGCAAGCATGGCTCTTGCCCAGTTGACCAGCTCCGCGCCGCCCGCGCCAATGTAGGCCGCGAAGCCGTCCGTGCCCCAGCCGTCCCTGTCTTTGGCGGACGGCGGCTTGTTGGTGTGATGCACAAACAGCACTCCGGCGCGCGCGGGTTTTATCAACGGGTCAAGCCAAGTTCGCAGGAATTGGGACAATTCGGCGTTGCGTGAAATGTCCCCCCCGAAATAACTTTGGAAGGGGTTGACAACCAACAAATCAACCTCCGGCCGTTCCTGCAAAAGCCCATTGATAAACTCGATAAAGCTCTCCCCGACTCTGCCGGTTGCGTCGGCAAGAATGATGCTCTTGCAAGCCTCCTGTGTTTCCGTGGGGTCAATCCCGCTCTCGGCAAGTCCGTCTGTGATCTGGTTTCGGAAGTCCGCCATTTCTTCGGCGTCATCCTCGGCTTGGATTATGGCGATTTTCAACGGCCTGACCGGTTCAATGCCGAAAGCCGCCCGACCTGTTGACCAAAGCAAAGCCGCCTGAATTGTCAGCACCGATTTTCCGGTTCCCGACGTGGACACAAGGAACGCCCCGCCCCCCTTGCGCAGCCAGCCGTTGCGGAAAAGCGCGGCGGGGTTTTCATCTTCCGGCAACGGGTCGGGAAGGTCGGCAAGTGTCATGTACTTGGCCGCGCCGCCTTCCGTGTCCGGCTTTGTCTCGCAGTCGGCTTTGAGAGTCGCCAGCGCGTCATGTGCGGGCTGTTCCGAGAAAAGCGGGCTCGTGACATAGGGCACTAAATCCCCGGTCGCCACGCGCCGCTCTTCATCCTCGCGCCGCTCCCAAGGCCGGGGCGTTCTTTTCAAGTCCGCTTGCATTGGGCGTCTCTTTCCTGTTTGAAGCGCATGACTTCATCAATGTTAAAGTACACGCCCCTTACACCCGAGATTTTGGCCAAAGGACGCAGCTTGCCGGAACGGACGTAGTGCCTCACCGCCTCCGTGCTGCACCCGATCAGCAAGGAAGCCATATAGACCGTCTGGGGCTGTTCGCCGCTCAACAAAACGACAAGCCAGCATGTCAAACGGAACGGACATTCTACCGGCACCAGCATCTTGCATTTAGGCCGGTCTTTGTATCGTTGGCAATGATACGGTTCGCCCCGTTTAACTTCCTCCGCTTCAGGGGGCGGGCCATAAGGTCTCGGGTCTGTCGGTCTGTTCATTTCGCGATTCATGCCGTCGCTCCCTTCGTTGCAAAGTCCGTGACCGCTTGCGACGGGACGCGCTTGCTTCCGCCGGGTCGTAGTTCGACGGTCGGGAGCTGCCCTGATCTAACCAGCCGCCAAACGGTTGTACGTGAAACGCCCAACGCTTCCGCCGCTTGCTGTATTGATAAAAGCCGTCTGTCTGGAAGGGTCGCTTGTGTTTTGGCCTCTCCGTTAAACACTGCTCCGACTTTCTCCAGTTCGCCCGGCGTTGCGGCCAGTACCCGCATAATCAATTTTTCTTTGTCCATGTGTCACCTCGTTTTTATGCAAGCGCACCATGCGCCCGCTCGGTGACACCTTCAACCCTGAAACGGAATACTTCCGGAATAAAACAACGTTCCTTTCCGCGTTTCCCATCAGGAACAAACAGAAACCCCGTCCGGTATTGTCCGTAACGGGGTTGAACATTGTGCAGTCTTTTTGTGTCGCGCCTCTTGACAAGCTATCCGGCACTTTTCCGGCGTTTGCGGTTGTATTTCGGAATCAACCCGTTTTTACGGGCACTCTCTTTGCAAGCGTGAAAGTCTTTGACGGTCTTAATACACTCGGGCAAATCCGTTTTGTGTTTCTCGAAACAATCGACTTCGCGGCCTCCCGTTCCCTGTGTGTTGCGCCTTTGCCGCCATGCTTGCCAAATCTCGGCAACTTTTTCTTGTGCCTGTTGCGGCCACTCTGTACGGCGCCTACGCCCCGGCCTTGCCTTGACGGGGTTCGCCATCTCTGTTGACTGTTGCGGCTCGCCGTTGGGGATTGCCCTATCAGACTCCCACAACCCCAAGGCCGTCTCAAAAATGCGTCGGAGTGGCTCCACTTCTCCCCCGTGGCTCGCCCGGTCTGGCTCCCGTTCTGTCTCTTCGCCCATTATCAACGCCACCCTGCTTGCCATTGCGAGGATGATTTCGCTTCTGTAGTCAAGCCCAAGGCGCGGGATTATTGGTTTCAGGCATGACCCGACACCAAAAACGTCCCTTTCTATCGCCCAATCGGTAAGGCAAACAAGCGTTGCCGTTGAAGCGTCGCGGCAACCTTTCAAAACCGCCGTGCGCGTGTTGTCGGTGTCTGACCCCAGCCAACGCAACACGGCCGCTTTAACGTCTTCAAAATGGGCTTCCGTATGATCGTAGAAGCTCTTTACGGTTTCCCACACAAGCGGGTCAGATAGACGTAGGGGGCTGCGTGAATAGTCTTCGCTTACGATCTTCTTGGCCAGCGTAACGAGTTCATCCGGCGTTCGCTCGGTAGCTTGGGACTCCGGCACGTTTTCAGCCGGGGGGCGTGGCAAAGGTTTTCCGTCCATGGGCAGTCACTCCAAAGTCAAGAAAGTGTGGCGGGAGGGGTCGTTGACTGGACGACCGTTCGGGGATCAGCCTATCCCGCCGACGCAAGATTGCTTGCGCAATCGGATGATACAGGGTTGGCTCCGAAAAGTCAAACCGGCGTTGCCGGTTTCTGGCGCTTGCCCTTTTCCGCTTGCCGCCTATTCTCTTTCTTGTGACGGTCTACGATCTTCTGGATTGATGCTTTCGCCCGTTTCTCTGCCGCCGCTAGATTCTTTTCCTGATTTTCGTTCAGCACTGTTGACCTCCGTTGTGAGTTCGTCTTTCGTCCATTGTACGCCAGTTCACCGTATCCGGCAAACGCGGGGTAGCTTGGGACTCCGGCGAAAAATCGACCGGGGGGCGTGGTAAAGGTTTCCGGCGTTTCGGGTTCCGTTTTTCGTGCCGTCCGTCCGCGCCGGTCTCCCCGCGCGCGGGTTGGGGCATTGTCAACGGTTGGCAATGCCTGACGTGTGTCTGCCGTGGCAACGGTTGCCACGTCTACCCCCCCGCGCCCCCACACTGGCCAGAAAAAGCAGGGGACGCGCCGGACAATATCGAACGCGCCCCCTGCCAGTCATGCGGGCTTCCCCGTGTTATCGCGTCACGGCGAAACCTGCCGCGTTGAACCGCTCTTCAAGTTCGCCCGCCAATTCGGGACGGTCGTAGAACGCTTCCACAATTTCACCTGCCAGCGTTACCGCCGCGCCCCCGCCGTCCTTGTGCTGCAAGTGCGCCACCGCCTCATCTGCTGACAAGTACAGCATGAACAAGTCAGCCGGTGTGATGTCGCGCCCCG
>DAOTMQ010000070.1:0-15225 GCA_035450385.1 Kiritimatiellia bacterium
CAAAAAACCTCTGTGTCCTCTGTGCTCTCTGTGGTTCCCAAAACCGAGCAGCGCTCCCCAACCGACTACGCGCGTTTGGTCCACACCCATCCGTTCGTGGGCTTGCGGTTCGGCCACACCAGGCTCGCCAGCAGCGCGGTGACCAGACACGCAATGAGCCCGGCCACGCCGTACAGCATGAGACGGGGCTTCCACGGCAGCGGACAGAACGCGAGCGTGAAACAGACCACGTAGTTCACAATCAATCCGAGAACGGCGGCGGTGCCGCCCACGCGCGGCGCGAACATCCCCAGCAAAAACAGACCGGTGATGCCCGAAGTGAGAATCCCCAGGAACTTGTAGAAGGTCTCTTGCATCGACTGGATATCGGCATGCGCGAAAAGCAGTGCCAGCCCCAGCGCGATGATGCCGCCGATTACGGTCAACCCTTTGCCCCAGGCCACGAGCTTCGCGTCGCTGACCTTTTCGCGTTGGAAGCGCAAATAGAAGTCAGTGGTCAGCGCAGTCGCCGTGGCGTTGAGATTCGCCGCCAACGTTGTGAGCGTCGCCGCGAAGATGGAGGCCAGCAGCAAACCGCCGACACCCGGCGGCAGGCCGGTTGCGATGAACACCGGGAAGATCGCGTCGTTCTTAGCAATCGTCACATCCAAACGCTCCGGATGGCTGCTGAAGTAGGTGAAGAGTCCGGTACCGATCGTGTAGAGCAGGGGCCCGGAGATAAACGTGATCGCGATGCAGAAGAGGATACTGCGCACCGCCGAACGTTCGTCCTTGGTCGTCATGAAACGTTGCAGCACGCACTGGTCACTGGTGTAGGAGTTGAGGTTCGAGACAAACCCGCCGATGAGCATCACCCAGAAGACCGGTGCCGTCAGATCCCAAGAGAAATTGAACACGTCGAATTTGTTGTGTTCCCGCGCGATCGAGAAGAAACCCGACCAGCCGCCATCCGTCCCCGCGATCAAGATTGCCACCGTCACGGCGATACTGGCGATCAGGATAATGCCTTGGTAAAAATCGCCCCACACGATCCCTTTGATCCCGCCGGAGATGCAGTACAGAACCGAGATAACGGTCAGTCCGATGATTGTCGTATCCAGCGGAATCGCGGCGATCTCCGAAACCGCGAGCGCGGGCAGAAAGACTACGAGCGCGGCGCGGAACAGCATGAAGCCCGAGAAGGCGGCGCTGGCAAAGAGACGGCAGGCGAGATTGAAACGCGCTTCTAGATACTCGTATGCGCTAGTTAGATTCAGGCGCCGGAAAAACGGCAGATAGTAACCGGCGATAATCGGTACGATCAACAGCTTGCTGAGCACAACCGTGAAATAGGACCAGTTGAGCAGATAGCTGACGGCCGGCCCCGCGATCAGCGAGATCGCGCTGAACATCGCCGCATAGATGCTGACACCGACCGCCCACCACGGCAACTTGCCGTCGCCTTTGAAATAGGAGTCGGCGGACTGTTGCTGCCGTCGCGACCTGACCATCATCACGGCAGCGGCTATGAGTAGGCAGGCGATATACACGGCCAGCACCACATAGTTGATCGGCGAGAAACGTTCCGTCCGCACCAGCCTGGCGCGCCAACACGGGCCGGACGTTGCGCCGTCACGCTGGCACAGCAGGAATGAAGAATCAGAGTCGGGTAGCAGAACCGGCGGCGCGCTCCACGCGCTACCGGGCACGTCACCGAGTTCGAACCATTTGGTCGTCACCGTGTGGTAGGCCAGCAACTTGGGCGCGCCTGCGGCATCACGGGCGGTCAGCAAGAGGTGTTGGTGGCCCATCGGCAACACGGTTTCACCGGTCAGCCGGTACGTCTGCGCCGGGGTGCCGTCAACCGATGGCGGCGGCAACGGCTTCCAGGTGCCAACAAGCTCACCGCGCGCGTCAAGCTCAGCTTCGTAGCCTACGGTGCCGCCGGCGTCGGCCGCATCGGTCTCGAACACAAACAAGGCGCGCTTGATTTTGTCGGTGTTCTGGCGGCAGCTTACGGGACGCCGAAACGTCTCCGGCATTGAGGCCGGGGGCGCTTCTGGGCGCGCGGCAAGCGCCGCCGCCGGCACGTCTTCAGGCTTCGCCTCCTGCCACTCGATCTGCACAGAAGCGTGACAGAGCGCGACGCTTCCTAAAAGCGCAATCCAGCAGATCCGTAGCGCACGGCTCATCGAACCTCCTCCCAATCATAGGAAAGACGGATGATCTTTGGCGAACCGCCACTTCCCCGTTTGTACGTCACGACATGGAATTGCGTTTTACCGTCTTGCTCGCGCCAATACGGCATGGCGTAGTAGCCGTCCGAGACCTTGTTGCCCTCGTCGTTGTCCAGAACCACATGACGCTGGATTGCCAACGTCTCTGGATCAAACCGGAACAGGCTCAGGCGCATCGGGGTCTTGGGCGCCAAGAAGTTTCTGCCCAGCAAATACCAGCGACCGTCTCTGGTAAAGACGCGCGGACGGCCGACATGGCTCGTGATCTCGTCACACGTCTTGGCCACATTGACCTTGCGCGTCACATGAAATTTCGCGTCGGCATACGCCAGCCACTGGCGGGCGTCATAACCCCGCGCGGCGATGATGAAGCCGTCGCCGTGGGGCGCGAAGGAACTTTCATTGATCGAGACATTGCCCACCAATTCGCGCGACAAGCTCTGCACGAAGCGCCACGAGTGGCCGTTGTCTTCGGAACGGATGACATCTACGGAGCCCGCCAACGAGCGTGACGGCTGCTGTGAAAAGACCCCGCCGGTCAGGTTGGTGAAGGTCATCACCAGCATCCAAGTGGTCTGCCCGCGCGTCACAGCCTCAAACGCATATCCGTACTCTACGCCGTCGACGATGCCCACGCGCGTCACCGGGTCGAAGGTCTTGCCGCCGTCGTTTGATCGCGCCACTGCCAGTCCGGTGCGGCTCGGTTGCTTGTTGCGCTGCGCGTCGATATAGGTGGCGATGTCACCGTTGGGGAAACGCACCCACTCGCCCATCTGCATGATCTCGCCCGGTATGGTCGCAATCGTCGAACAGGCCTTGACGGCACCGCTCGCGCCGTCGATCCGCAAGAAATCCAGCACCGCACCGGTATCGGCCGCGTGCGCTTTCCCTCGTTTGTACGAAATCAAGACCTCGTTGCCGAGATCCAGCACTGCCGGAAACGCCAGATACGGCTGCGCTTCTCCTTGCCGGTCGGCGAGTAGCGTTTCTTTTTTGTATTCCGGCACATCATATGCCAATAACCCAGCCACAAAAAACAGCGCAGCACCAAATACAGTTTTACGTTTGTCCATCATTTTTCTCCTTTTAACGCATCATTCTCGCGTACGATGCCTTGCTCGCGCATGCGCGCGGCAAGCGCCTCGTACTGCGCGTCCGTGAGCGGTTCGTAGGGCGGCCGCGCCGCGCCCACATCCAGTCCGATAAACCGCACCATGGCCTTGCGGTGCGACCAGTTCTCGCTTTCCGTCAGCAATTCCAACACGCGGTTGGCCTCGGCCTGCAAGCGTATTGCCGACGCGAAATCACCTTGTGTCATGGCGTCGAACATACGGGTGAAGTGGCGGGGTACGACATTCTGCGTGGTGCCGATGCACCCCGCGATGCATCCCGAGGCAAACGCCGGTACGAAAAGCGGGTCCATCCCAGCGAAAAAAATCGCCGGGTGCGCCAGCCGCCAGATTAACCGCTGCAGTGCATAAAAATCGATGCCCGTGTATTTCATGCCCATCACATTCGGGATGTCAAAGAGGCGGGCGTCCCGTTCCGGGTCCAGTGCGGTGCCGGCCGTTGCATAGATCAGAAAAGGCAATCCCGTGGCTGCGGCGATTTTGGTGTAGTGCCGATGCGCGGCCGCGAATGTCTGTCCGAAATAGACCGGTGCCACCGATGAGATCCAGTCGGCTCCAGTCTTTTCCGCATGGCGCGCCAGCGTGACCGCGTCATTCGTATTGATGCAGCCGATATGCGCGATGATGCGCATGCGCCCGGCATTGGCGCGCACCACGGTTTCCAGCACATGTTTTCGCTCCGCGAGGGTCAACAGCAGCCCCTCGCCGGTGCCGCCGGTGACATACAGGCCGCGTATGCCGCACGCGGCGTAATAATCAACCTGCTGTTCGAGCACGGCGACATTCACCGTGTCTTTTTTTGTGAATGGGGTCATCAGCGCGACATACGCGCCGGCCATATCTTTGAAAACGCTACCGTCCGGCACTCGCGCCGGCACGCCTGTTTTTCGATTCATGGGGTTACTTTCTTGGATGTTGCCTGAGTCGGAAGTTCCAATATCCAGGCTTGGTTTTGAAGATAACTCGGAGGGTTGCTGTGCGGCACGCCCACATCGTGAAGAATCGTTTTCAGCCCACGCAGTTCATTGTACGCCGCATAGACGCTCGGCGGCGGACAGGTTTCATCCGCCAAGCCGATCAGTACGCGGCATTCGCACCGCACCCGCGAGGCGAAGTGACCGGCATCGTAGTACGCCGCAGTGACCGCCACTGCCGCGCGGTCTTCGGGCCGCGCGCGTTCCATGAGCATGGGCCATCCTGCCCGACGGCCTACACGACCGGCGAGCATATCGGCCATGGCGGGCTGGCAGAAGAGCGCACGCGAGAAGACCGGCGTCAACGCCGTCAACATCATACCCATTCCGCCGCCTTGGCTCCGGCCGAAATAACCTACGCGCGTGCGGTCGGCCTCGGGACGCTCCAGCACCCACAACACCGCGCGGCGGATGCCCAGCAGGGGATCGTGGTAAAAATAAGTCGTGCGGTCGGTGTAGCCTGCGTAACGATGGTTCTCGTAGGCACTGCGCAGTTTTATGCCGGCCACTTCATCCGCATAGCGCCGGTTTTGCTCGTCATATTTCCGGCGCTGGGTAGCGGCATCCGGCCCCGGCTCGAAGTCGTGAATGTTTATGACCAGCGTGATGACACGGTCGTCATCGGGCCGCGCCTCCGGCGCATGTGCGCCCGGTCCGGCCCACGGCACCGTGACGCGCACGGGGAACGGCCCGCGCGAGCGATTCGCCGGAACGCTCAAAAACCCATGCACCCGCTTGCCGTTGAAGGTCGCGAAACTCACACGCGAAACCTCGGTAGCGTCCGTGCAGGCCGACGCGAGGCGCGTAACGCGCGCATCCAGCGGAACCTCCCGATCCAGCCGCGCGATCTCACCGCGCCAGTAGGCGTCGAAGTCCGGCGGCGGCCCGCCCGATCCCAGACGGATGCCGCATGGATCGAAGGCGATACCGTACACGGCGGGCTTCACCTGCTTCTGGCCATCCAGCACGGCACGGCAGCGCAGAAAGCCCGGATGGTGCAGCGTACCGCGCCACACGAACGGATTGTCGCGCGCCAAGGTTAGCTTCTGCACGGCTAGACGATTGGTGCCGAAGTTATCGACCGTGAACGAGACGGTGCCGGTCTGCAACAAGCCGCCCTGCGCATCGTTGATGCGCAGCGTCACGGTTGTCTCTTCACCGCACGCATAGACCGCAGACGGCCGGTCAGTCGAGAACGTGATCGTCGCCGCGGGCGGTGCCCCGTACAAAAGCCCAGCCGATGCGAGAACAAGGCAGAACACAGCCGCGCGTAGAGTTGGCAGGTAGGATTTAGGATTTAGGAGTTGAGCTTTTTTTAACGCAGAGACGCAGAGACGCAGAGGTTTTTTAGGGGGCGGCGTGATCGCCGCCGGGAGGGGCAAGCGTCTGCTTGCCCGCGGACGAGCAGACGCTCGTCCCTCCCGGTGCTCCGCGATGAACCCTGAAACCATCCTTTCACTACACGGACGGGGCAGAAAGCGGTGCCGGTTCTGTGGGCGGCGTTTACGCTGCCGGGCAAGCGGACGCTTGCCCCTCCCAGTGCTCCGCGATGGGAGCCGATCACCCGCGCGCTTCATCATGCATCACTGATCCTTTCAATCGCCACGGCATCCGCGACCACCACGCCATCCGTGCCGTCGGTCTCAATGCGGACTTCGGCTGGGGCTTCCGGGCGCAGCTCCACGGTCGCCAATTCGTGCCACAGGCCCGAGCCCTGCCGCATGTCTACGGTCACTTGGAGCGTGCCGTGCGCATGCCGGATTGTCACCGGAACTGCTCCGGCGCGTCCGTTCCAATAATAATTCCAGATCATGCGGATGCGGTACATGCCCGCCTGTTGCACCGGCAGCGCGTAAGCGGCCCAGGTGTCTGCGTTGCCTTGTTCCGCATATCGGAACCCGCTACCGACATGATCGCCGTTTTCGTGCAGCCCCTTTTTCCACTCTCCGTGAAAGGTCACCTGCTCCGCGTCCGCGTCATCGATGATTGTCCATCCCGCCTGCGTCGGATCCGGACGGCCCGGGAAGGCACCGCCGATGCACGCTTGCAGTTCCGCGACGCGCGCGGGATCGGCGGCTAGCGCCTGCGGTTCCAGCGCGTGCCGTCGACAGAGCGCCGCCGCATAGCCGACGGCCACGCCCATCTGCCCCGTGGTGTTCATCACGCGCGGACTGGCGTGGCCCACATGCGTGGCGCTGAAACATCGTCCGGCCATCAGCAAATTCTTGACGTTGCGCGAGTAGAGTGCGCGTAGCGGAATCCAGTAGCGTCCGAACAACGGCTGACGACACATCGTCAGGAAATCCGCGCCGCCCGCGTGTTCGTGAAGGTCGATCGACCATGTGCCGGTGGCCACCGCGTCGGGGAAGGGCGTCTGCTCGCGCACATCGTTTTCCGTCAGGATCACATCGCCCAGCAGCCGCCGCGATTCCCGCTTGCCTAAATTGTAGGGAACAAAATCCAGCACCCGGCGCGCATGTTGCGGATCGCGTTTGGCCAAGCTGAAACTACCGTAGATCACGCGCAACAAATGGTCGCGGATTGTCTCGCTTTCCGTGATGATGTCGTGGTCGAGCCCGTACTCCCAGTTCCACTCGCCCTGTGTGGCGACCACGCCTTGCGCGGCGGGTTCGGCCCATGGCAGCGGGCCGAACGGCACGGCGGTGTTGGCTGTCATCGAGGTCCACATCAGGCTACATCCCAAAGTCCGCCCATCCGCTACGGCCGGTGCCATGCTTTCGCCGAACTCGTCCGCCGCTTCGCGTCCCATGCGATAATCCGCGCCCGCCCAGTAGCCGATCCAGCCGTCGCCGGTGGCATCCACGAAGAGCGGCGCAGCGAACCGCGCCATCGCGCCGCTCTCAACCTGCCGCGCCGTCACGGCAGCGATGCGATCTTTGTCCGTCGTTCGCTCAACACCGCACGCCCGCCACCCCGTGTAAAGCGTCACGTTCGGCTCGTCCTGCACCAGCCGCATACGCGCTCGGTCAGAGAGCGCCGCGCCGGGCTCGCGGTTCATGAAGAGGTTGCGCACTTCGCGCACCAGCGGGTGACGCGCTTCGCCGCCGCACCAGACACGCACCTCCTGGCTGGCGTTGCCGCCCAGCATCGGCCGGTCATGCAGCAGCGCGACCTTGAGTCCTTGCCGCGCCGCAGCCAGCGCGGCGCAGGTGCCCGCGATACCGCCGCCGACAACCACCAGATCAAATTTCCGTGGAGGCGCACCTTGCGGCTCGTGAGGACACTCGCCCTCCATTTCGTGAAGGGCGTCTGGGGGACGAACGTCCCCGCGCGTGAAGGCGATACCGGCGCACCGCCCGTCAAATCCCGTGAGATCGCGCAACGCCACGCTGATTCGCGGGGTGGCGGTCTCGATTTCGCCGCCGTCAACCCAGCCCCAGGCGTCCGGCACGATACCGAAAACCGGCGCGAGCGGGCATCCGTCGATCAACACGTGAAACTGACCCGGCGGCTCCGCGACACCCGGCACCCAATTGCGCGTCCGCACCCAGACACGCCAGCGTCCGGCCGCGGGCAGCGTCACATCGGTTTGCGCGTCGACAACCGGCACCCCGAGCCCGTGCGCCAGCAGATAGGGCGCGCCTACGATTTCGGCGAACTGGGTGTCGAGTGACCAGCCGCCTTTGTGCGCAAAGGCGGAGGCCAGCACATAACAAACGTCGTGGTTAGTTTCAGATTTCATGCGGTAACACGCCTCCGGTTCTGTGAGCGGCGTTTACGCCGCCGGGAGGGGCAAGCGTCTGCTTGCCCGCGGACGAGCAGACGCTCGTCCCTCCCCGCAGCCGTACTCACCGTATCCGAATGATCGTTCCACCGCTCTTGGTCAGGATGCGGCCGTTACCCAGTACAGTCGCGCCACCGGCGGTTCCTGTGCGCAACGCGCCGTTGAGCCGCGCGCCGTCCACGTAGATGTACTCCAGATACGGCGTGGAAGTGTTATCCAAGATCACCGTCGAGCCGGTCGAGAGATAGAGCGACGTCACGCCTTCCGTGCGCACCGTGTTCAGACGCTTCAGCGATACCGCGTCGATCAGCACCGTGGCGTGCAGGTTATCAACCTCGGTGGGCAAGCCGACGAATTCCAGCGTATGCTCGCCCCGCGTCAGCGTCACGGGCACCTCGACCGGCAGGAAGCCGTGGTAACCGTCATGAGTGACCGTGTATACGGTCACGCCGTCCACGCGTACCTCGACATTGCGCGTATTGCTCGAAAAGCCGTTGCGCGTGGCCTGTTCGAACGACAGTACATGCGGGCCGACGTGCTCCACGAGGAAGGTCGTCTGGATCGAGCCCTCTCGAATGAAAGCCGTCACGCCGCCATTGGTTGTGTAGGGGGTTGGGTCGGAAAATGCACTGCCGTTGGTCTGGATGCCGCTCGTGTTGTTACCCGAGAAGAGCCAGCCGGTTTCTTTCGGTATGTAGTTGTGTCCATACTCATTGAAGGTGTCCGGCGCGTAGATTTCAAAGCTGCCATTGGTCACGGCGACCGGGGTCTCCGCTTCGACTGCCGCGAATTGTCCGCCCTGCACCTCGTCGTCAAAACGTAGCGCCGGGACGCCGATCAGCCGCACGGCATCGATCAGCACGGTTGCATCGTTATATGAGCAAGGCAACCCTTCAAACGTCAAGGTGTGCGTCCCGGCTGTCAGCGACACCGTGATCTCAACGGGCAGGAAACCATGCAACTCAACACCGTGCGTGATGGTGTAAACCTTCACGCCGTCAATTTTCACCTCCACGTTGCGCGCCCAGCTCGAATAACCGTTGCGCGTGGCCTGTTCGAAGGAAAGGCGATAGGTGCCGTCGCGCGATACGTTGAAGTCACGTTGGATCGTCCCCTGTTTTACGAAAGCCGTTACCGTGCCGTTGGTCGTATGGTAGTCGGGATGGTTGGAGAAACCGCTACCGTTGGCCTGAATGCCGCTCGTGTTGTTGCCCGAGAAGGTCCAGCCCGTGCCGGTCGGCTGATATCTGTGCGTTGCCGTGATAGTCGGCGGGTTGTAGACCTCAAAGCTGCCATTGATGATTTCCGCTTCAGGCGCAGCCTCGGTCAAGCGCAGCGTACCGCCCGCCGCCACATGGATCGCCGCGTTGGAGATGCCGCCGCCGCCGAGTTCCAGCGTGCCGCCGTCCTGCACCTCGATCGTTTTACCCGCGAACCACGCTTGGGCCAGACGCAGCGTGCCCTGCTCCACCGTCACGGGGCCGGATGAGACCAGCGGCTGCGTCAGGGTCAGGCACCCCTCGCCGAGTTTCCGTAGACCGCCATCAGGAATGGCACCGAGCAACGGATCAGCCTCGAGCGACTGGTGGATCGAGGCGTTCATGCCTGCCGTGTCACAGACGAACCCGCCGGAGCCGAGATAGATCGAGAGCAGATTCACACGGTTGATGCTGATGAAGTCGTTGGTCGCCGTGCTGGTCTGCGCCACCTTCAGCGTGCCGCCGTTCAGCCGCAGGGTCGCGGGCTCCACCGCTAGTATGCCACCGTCATAGCGGATTTCGTCAGCCTCCAACACACCGCCGTGCAATTCGAGCAGATGCGTCAACTGCTCATCGCGGCGCTGGCTCTTGGAAAGATTCACCTGTCCGGCGCGGAGGTGGCCGCCGTTGATGATCGTTCGCGTGCTACGGACAGTGTTCAAGTTGAACATCGGTGATTCGGCGAACGTGAGCGCGCCGCCGTTGAGGACAATTCCAACCGGCTCAAGGGGCGCGACGTCATTCGGAGGACTGGCCGTGCCATGGGCAAAACGGAACGTCGCTTCTCCCGCCTCCTGAAGGTATTCGCCTCCCGCGACATTTAGGTAGAGCCCCGGTACGTTCAACACTGCGTCTGCCACACGCAAGCGCGAGCCATAACGCACTTCGACACGCGGATTGTCGGGCAACGGGTCGATTTGCTCGATGACCGTACCACCGTCCAACTCCAGATTGTTTCGGTCGTAAACGAACACATTGAACACCTTCGTGGTCGTGGCGGGATCCAGCGCAAGGCGCACAGTGCCCGTGCCGGTACTTGTATGCCCGCCCGCCTTGATCTGCTCGCCACCGGTGTCGAAAACGACATTCTTTAGTTCCAACGAGCCCCCATTTGCTGTGGCGACCGAGCCGTTCACACCGAATGTCACTGTGTTGGTCAGCATCACGAATATGTTTTTGCCGTCTCCGTCGCCCACCAGCACTGCGCTATTGCCCGCCATTCCCACTTCCACCGGACCGGTTCCCAGCGCGTTGCTGGCCGCGATGAACACCTTACCCTGTTCAATCCGGTTGGTTCCCGTGTAACTGCTGTCGGCCTGCAGATACAGGTCTCCCGCTCCGATCTTGGTCAGGCCACCATCCAGCGTTGTGCCCAGTGCGGGATCATGCGTGAAGGACTGCGACGTCTTGTAGAACTTTCCTCCCGGAATATTGACCCTCAGCCCGCCCGCCTGCATCAGGGCCTCGGTCATGCCGCTGATAAATGCGCTGTTGGAACGTTCGGGGTACAGTTCGGTTCCGTTGAGCAAGAGACGGGAGTGTGTGCCGTTGGCACCACCTGTTCCGCCCATACGCGCCAAGGTTAGCTTGCCGCCGTCCAGTTGCAAGGTGGCACTGCGACCGGCCGCCAACTCGGTCATTTCGATCACCACTGTCCAGACGTCGGCGGAGTCCGCGATACGGAACCAGGCGTCTTGCTCACGGCCCAAGACCACACGCGCGTTGCTGCCACTTTGGGCGGCGGTGGTCTTGGCGTGCCAGACGCCGCCAGTGATCTCGAACGATGCGGGTTGCGCTGTGGGGCCATCTCCCAGCACCAGGATATCGCCACCGTTGAGCAGCAGGTTGGTGCCGCCGGTCTGAACGTAGGCAGCGCCCGCCGCCACGCTCTGGACGCCGGACAAGCACAGCGTGCGGCCCTCTTCGATCTGCAGCACGCCTTCGGCCACCGCCAGATCTTGCATATTGGTTTCGCCAGCGTATGCCGCCGCGCCCAAGCACAGCATACCCGCGCCAGTTTTGGAGAGCGGCATCTCCGCATGGATCGCGGTCTCCAGCCGTGAGGTCACACCGGCTCCTTCCGTCGCGATGAACGGCGACGCTCCGGTGAAGGTCAAAGAGTCACCGGTCAGCCGGTAACCATCCGTCGTGAAACGGATCGCGCCCAAGCTAAGCGCCTCGCCGACTGTAATGGCGCGTTGCGTGGAGTCGCCGAACACAGCGGTATGGCCCATGTTGTTCGGCCAGACTACGCCGCCGTCCCAGTTGGGTTCGGACGTGGACCACACGCCGTTGGCCGGATTCGCCATCCACACCACATCAGCCGCTTGCAGCAGAACCGCCGAAGCAAGCAGTCCGCATACGCACAACACCATACTTCTGCTCATAACACCCTCCTGACCTTTTACCAATTACAGGATAAGGATAGCACACGCCCGCAAGCAATGCGTCCACGTTATTAAAAGTGTAATATCTTGAACATGTGCGCCACGCCGCGCCGCACGGACGTGCGGCGCACATGAGTTGGCATTTAGGAGTTAGGATTTAGGAGTTGTCGGCACTGCTCGGCTTTTTTTATCCACAGATTTGCACGGATTACGCAGATTTTTTGGGGGGAGCAGGGCGGCGTTCCACGCCGCCACCACGGGCAAGATGCCCGTGCCACCCCTCTGCGCAAAAAACTCCTAAATCCTAAATCCTAACTCCTAAATCCTCCTCCGCGTCAGCGGAGGAACATGATGAGGCCGAAGGTGCGGACGAGCGAGACCGATGTCGAGGTGGACTCGATGCGCCAGCGCTCCGCGCGCACGGCGTCGGAAGCGACGAAGGTGTTGCCCGGAAGCATCGCGCCGCCCTCCGCGCTGATGAGCGTGTGAAACGTGTTGGTGCTGACGGAGGCGAGGTAGTCCGTGTCGGTCACGTCGACAGTCACCGCGCCCTCGGGGAAGTCGAGGGAGGCCGTGCCGGTGATCGTGAGCGGTATGCCGCCGGTGAGGTCGCTCTCGCGAAGGGTCCAGATGGGGGAGGCGACGCTCACCGCGCCGTTCGTGATGGTGGGCATGCCCGTGAGAGAGGGGAAGACGACCGGCACGTAGGGCTCGTTGTCGTTGATGTCGAGAACTGCGCCGGGCGTAAAGGTTACGTTGCCCCCAAAGGACGGGCGGTACATTGCCGGGTCAAGCTCCGCCCGGGTCATGCACGGCCGCAGGAAAGAGCCGTCGCCGGGATCGAGGAACTTGACGTAGTTGGCGGCGTTGGTCTCGCAGCGTCCCTGCCAGTCCACGCCCGCGCCGAAGCTCGCCGTCCAGCCGAGGCCGGTATTAGGTAACGCGCCTGCCGTGCTATTCCAATAATTGCCCATGTAGACGAAGAATCTGCGCCAGCCAGCGGTCAGCGTGACCTGCGGGCCGACGTAGAGACGTGCGTAACTGATATTGGTGCCGGTCAGGCGGTCGATGTTGTCATTCACCTGCACGACAAACGTATTGTCGATACGAATCGAGATGTTGCGGGCGATGGAGGAGACGAAGTTGCAGGTGACGCTCTGTCCCTCCTCGCCGGGGATGCGGATGTAACCCGTGTAGTAGTGCGTCTGCACATGGGCAGGAGCATTGTTGGGGCCTGTCGTCGGACGCCACGGCTCATAGGCGTAGGAAAGCCCCGTGCAATCTACACCCTGGAACGGGACTGCCGCGCGCGGTGCCGTGTCATAAGGACTACCGCTCACCAGCCATGCGTAGTACCAGTTGAGTCCTGCGGGCGTGCTCGGGACAGCGCTGCCGAAGCGCACCGTGCCGCCCTGGATGTCTGTATTACCAAGCACCTTAAACGCCGTGAAGGTCGTGAAAACGTCATCGCCCTTCTTCGTGAACGACTTCACCGTACTCGCGTTCAAGCGGAAGGTCGCATTCGTGATAAGGGTGCGCCCGTCGACGATCATGTCCGGCAGATCGTAGATGTTGGCCGTGTAGGTTTTGGAGTTGTAAAGGTGGAGCGCGGCATCTCTGAGCTTGAACGGTGCGCCGTTGGTGGGGATGGCACCGTTCTCAATGAGCGAGACGCCGCCGGTCACACTGAGATCGCCGAGGCCGGCCCGGCCGACGAACTCGATGCCGCCGGCGAAAGAGTTCGAGGGGTTCGCCAGTTGCAGCCAACCGCCCAGATAGGAGGTGCCGGGGGTATGCGGGACGAATCCGCCGTCGCCCGTGACCTGCCCCTCGATCGTCAAGCCTATTCTCGCCGGTAGCTTATTCGTGACCATGCCCTCAAGGGTGACGGTACCAGCAATGTTGTTTGTCAGGGAGGTCGTCCCAAAGGGAATGGGGTAAAGATCGCCTTGGAAGGAAGAGGCATCCTTCATCACGAAGTTGTGCTTGTGAGAGGATAGCGAGCGAAAGGAGACGGTCTGGCGCTGTGAATCGTGACTGTATTGGTTGACGAGGCGGCGGCATACGTGCTCTCGAAGTGCAGGCGCCCAACGCCGACCTCGGCGTCGCCGGGGTTGATCAGTTCAATGTCGCCCTCTTTGCGCAGCAGGTTCGAGCTGGCGACGAAAGCGATGATGCCATTCTGGGTGGCCTTCAGCGTGAGCTTGTGATAATTCATATCGAAAGTCGCGTAGCGGAAGTGAAGTGCGCCGCCGGAAGTGGCAATCAACGTGTCTCCTGTCAGGTAGGTATAACGTGCGAAGTTGGCGCAATATGCCTGGCTGTTATAGAGCGCACCTTGGCCGTCGTAGCCGTTTCCTTCGAGATAGACCTTCTCTACGAGCCCTAGAGAGGGGTAACCGCCGGCATCGGTGTAGGTCACGGGGGCGGGGATGCTGTTCATGAGCGTGCCCGTGCCGGAAACGACGACCTTGCCGGCGTTGGGACCGCAGGCGCCACCAGCGGAGGCATGATAGATGCCATTCGTGATATAGATATCACCCGTGTAGTTCGTCATTACAACATTAGCAATAAGCGTTCCGCCGCCTGTTTTGAGGATGTCGGTGGTACCGAACAGCGTCACATCGTCCTCAACAAGCGTGTAGGTTTCACCCTCTGGAACGGTGATCTCGTAACGCGTGATATCGCCTACCGTGACGAGTTCAATCGTCGTAGCCGCCTTTGCGGAAACAACCGCCGCACACATGAGCACGGCGACAACTGTTTTCAACTTCATTTCCACACCTCCAATGACCACATGCATGCGGTACAAGATAAGGATAACCCAATCTGCATATTGCGGCAAGCGGTAATCGGTTAGTGACAGGGGGTACGCGAGTCAAGCGCGTGTTTTATGCGCAGTCGGAGCGCGGGCGTCCTTGCCCGCAGAACGTTGAGCGTTGAGTTGAACGTTACATGCCGGGTTGAGGTGCCCCTCCAGGGCACACGCGCGGGGAGGCGGCACCCCGGGGCTGCGCGCCGCTTACCCCGGGCTATGGTGAATCGGCCTGTTGGGCCGGCGTTCCACAAATTGCCGTCCGGTCTCAGGCGAATAGGGGCACGGGTTTTCCAACCCGTGTCACGGACAGGAATGTCCGTGCTCCTGTCCTTTGGGCATGTCGTTCTGGCGTGCGACGCCGGGCACGCAGCGTCAAAGCCCCGAAGGGGCGGCCTCATCTTAGCCCAGGGCAAGCGAAGCGCAGCCCTGGGTCGCGACGCCAACATTCCGTGGCCTTCAAAGGGTTCAAACGCTCAACGCTCAACGATCAATCAATCCATCCATCCTTCCGCTCCAAATCATGTTAATCATGTTAGTCATGTCAAAAAAAACGTATCCCCCCTTTTCACCAGAAACGCATGATCTTCACCCCCCTGTCACCAACCGATTACATTTCGTCGCCCTTCGTACTTGAAAGTTGAACGTTGAGCGTTACAATTGATACCGGTGTCCTGAAACCCGAAATTAAACGACCGT
>DAOTMQ010000071.1:0-15183 GCA_035450385.1 Kiritimatiellia bacterium
TGATTGCCACAAACGCCGCCGGTGACTCGCCCGCCTCGGCTGAAGCCTCGTTCGTTGCGATCGCTGGACATTTCACCCTGCCCGTCCTCCGCCTGAAGGTCAGCAAAACCGCCGGTAACGTCGCACTCAATGCCGAGCGTTTCGGCGGAATGAACGGCGCCTGCTCGGTGAACTATGCCACCGCCGACACCTCCGCCCAAGCCGGCACGCACTACTCACCGGCGAATGGCACGCTCGTATGGCCGGATGGCACGGTCGGCGCCAAGACTATTACCGTACCCATCGTCAACACCGCTACGCCTCAGCCTGCGCGCCAGTTCACGCTCGCCCTGAGCGGCAACTCCGATGGGACCGGCCTGACCTTGAACCGGAAGGCCTCGATCCTGATCGAAGACCCGACCGCCACGCTCGGCGCGCCCTGGAGTCAAGCCATCGTCGGCAGTGTCACCGACTCATCTCCGGCTGTGTTGATCGACGGTACCCTCAGCAGCACCCTCATCGGCGGATCGGGCATCACCTCCGGTACCACCGACAACGGACGCTTCATTTACCAAAGCCGCAGCGGCGACGGCAGCCTCACAGCCTATTTTCCGACCGGCATTCCGAACGACTCCAATGCCCGCGTCTGCGTCATGATCCGCGCCTCGACCGCTAACAACGTTGTCAGCGCAGCAGCGGTGGCCGGCACCTCCTCCGCCTTCGGCAGCAAGCTGGCCTACCGCGCCACGACAGGTGGCGGTGCAACCGCCATCCCCAGCAGTGCAAACGGCCTCTATCTGGGTTGTTGGCTGCGGCTCACACGCTCCGGATCGCTCTTCACAGCCGAAGCCTCAAAAGACGGTACCGACTGGACCGTGCTCGGCTCGGTCACACTCAGCGGCATGCCCAACACCGCGTTGTGGGGCATATTCCACCTTGCATCCAACAGGAATGACTTCCACCTTGCTTCCGCTTCTACGGTCACATTTGCGGATCCGCCCCTGCCGGCAGTTCCCACCAACTTAGTCGCCAACGCCCCCACACCGACCGCCGTCACGCTGACGTGGGCGAGTGTGTCCGGCGCTTCGGGCTATGTGATCGAACGGCGAATGGAAGGCGGGGACTTTGTCCAACTCGCTGACATCGCGACGACTGACGGCTCAACCCAGACTTATACCGACACCGGTCTCAGCGCGGACACCGCCCTGGCCTACCGCGTGCGCGCCTACAACAGCGCCGCCAGCAGTGAATTTTGCGAACCGGTCACCGTCACCACGCCACCGCCCTATCTCCTGCTCACCGTCACCACCGCCGATACAGGCGGTGCCGATGCAACCGTGCAGCGTGACTTAGCATCGGTCCCGCTCGGCACCGGCGATGTTGTCTCGGTTGCCGGGTTCTACCACTACGACGGCAACTCCTGGTCCGTACTCAGCAACGCCTGCAAGAGTTATCTACGCTTCGACCTCACGGACATCCCCACCCCGGTCAGCGCCCAGTTGGCCATGACCTTTGTCGAGGCGCGGCTGTTTGAGCAGAGCGGGTACTTTGATATCGACGCCGCGCTACTCGCCGACGCCTCCGACGCATGGGATGAGACGACCCTCACATGGAATAATGCCCCGCAGAACGCCACGGCCTCCCACGGATTCACCGGAACCACGCACAGCCTCGGCTACCTGTACGAGGAACGGTTACCCATTGTCGGTGAAATCCTCCGGATGCCGCTGGATACCGCCACGCTCTTCAACAACCGCGGCGCTGACAACCGCGTCACCATCGCGCTGTATCAATACCTCGGCGCCACCACCGACTGGGCGTCGCGCGAGCATGCGACACTCGCCCCGCCCGCGCTCGAATTTGCCTGCGTCAACTCAGCCCCGCTACGTCCAGCGTTTTTCACCGCCACGCCGGGCCGCCTCTTCAGCATCCAGTTGGACTGGACCGACGTCGCCACCAACGAAACCGGCTACGTGTTGGAGCGCAGTGTAAACGGCGGCGACTTCATGCCATTCCAAACGTTACCGCCGGACACCACCCATATCACCGACGACACCACGCAGCCGAACACGCTCTACGCCTACCGTGTGCGCACCGTGAACGCCGCCGGGCCGTCCGCCTGGTCGTCGGTCGCCACACTCGAGACGCCCGGCACCTTCGAAGCCTGGGGTACCGTCTGGGACGCCGAAGGCTTGGTTCCGCATCTCTCGTGGAGGCTGAACTGGGACCTTGACCAGACACCGCCATTCGACGGCACCATGCCGTTGAACTTCGCCTCCAGCGGCACTGTGGCACAGGTCAACGTCGAGGCGCGCGTCAGCGGCATCAGCCTGCACAGCCGTGACCCCTTCACGTTGATCGACGGTGGCGGTTCACTAATCCTCGGCGGTGGCGGCATCCGAGCGGCCAACCCGAACACCGACACGCCGCTCCTCTACACCGTTGCCGCCGACATCACACTCGAGGCCGACCAGACTTGGGGCGTGACCAATAACGGCGCAGGGCTCACCACCCTGCTCGTCAGCGGACCGGTCCAAGATGGCGACACACCCTTTGGTTTCACTAAGGCCGGTGACGGACACCTGATCCTTGCTGGCGATAATACGTACGGCGGCACAACGCGTATCACGGACGGTACCGTGTTGGTGCGGCATAGCAATGCCTTCGGCAGCGCAACAGGCGGCACGCTGGTGGAAGGTCCCGCGTGGATCGAACTCGACGGCGACCTTGCCGTGCCCGAACCGCTGACGCTTGCCAACAATGTTCCGGACGGCGCGGTACGCGCCCTTGTCGGCACAAACACATGGAGCGGATCGGTCACCTCCTCGGCAGCATCCCCGCTGCGTGCACTCAATACGAGCAGCCTGACCTTCACGGGCGGCGTGACAGCCCCGTCCGGCCTCACACTCGTGCCTGATCCCAACGCGGAGATTGCCATCTCCGGTGCTCCGCTCACCGCCAGTGCCTCATCCAAGATCATCGCGCAAGGCGGCGGCACCGTCGCCTTTGGTGCATCCGACAATCTTTGGGGCACGCTGGAGATCGCCAGCACCACCGTGCGCACTGACGCCCCCAACGCCCTTCCGCCTAGATCGGTTGTCGCAATGGGCAGGACTGGTGCCCTCGATGCCGTCCTCGACCTGAACGGATTTGACCAAACGGTCGCCCAACTCAAACGTGGCATGACTACGCCCGGCAACCGCATCGTGACCAGCGCGACGCCCGCCACGCTGACCGTCGACCACAGCGGCTCCACGATGTATTACGACGGCGTCTTCAACGGCGCGGTCAACGTAACGAAAACCGGTAGCGGCACCTATTATTTGATCGCCACCGGTCATGAAACCAGCGGCGACTTTACCATCAGCAACGGCACACTGCGCTTCTACGCCACGCCGGTCATCGCCGACACAGCCCGCCTCAGCATCAGTGCGCCCGGCAAACTCCAACTCCCGGCCGACAGCGTCGAAACTGTCGGCGAGTTGGTTCTGGACGGCGGACGCAAATGGCAGGGCACCTGGGGTTCTTCGAGCAGTCAGGCCGACAACAAAGACGATACGCACTTCTCGGGCTCCGGCATGGTATTGGTTCCGTTCGGCAACAGCACAGCCTGGGATGGCGGCGCTTCCACCCCGGATATCAACGCGCCGTTCAACTGGGATTACGACGATCTGCCGGAATTGTACGATGGCTCGCGCCGATTGGCCTTCGGCGTCGGCGGTCATCTCGCGGTCGTGAACACCAACGTCCACTTCCGCGGCATCCTGCTCAACCGCACCGCCGACTTCACGATCGCCCCCGGCGGCGGCACGCTGACGCTCGGCGCGGACGGCCTCTGCGCCGCGCTGCCCGGTGATCTCCCCTACACCTACACGGTCGCGGCACCGCTCATGATGGCCGTGCCCCAGCTCTGGTGTGTGACCAATGCGGGAGCAGCACAGACCATGGTTGTCGTCACGGGTACGCTCTCCGACGGCGGTGCCAATCTGCCGCTCGCAAAGGAGGGTGTCGGCACGCTGTCATTGGCCGGTGACAACCGCGACTACGGCGGCGAGATCATCGTGCGCTCGAACAGCGTGTTGCGCGTCGCGCATACGTACGGGTTGGGCAGTACCGACACGTCAACCCGCGTTCAAGCCGGCGGTTGCCTTGAAGTGGGCGGAAGCACCACGGTTGCGGAACCCGTGATCCTTGAAGATCCCGAAAGCACGCTCTGCGGTGTCAGCGGCACCAACCGCTGGTGCGGCCCGATCACGCAAAGTGGCCCCGTACGCATCTGTGCCCGAGAAGGCGGCACGTTCCTGTTCACCGTGCCCGTTTCCCCGAGTTACGATCTGGTTCTCTCGCCCGAGCCGGGAGCCTGCGTGGCGCTTGCGGAACGGCCGCAGCGTCTGGGGTCGAGGAAGCTCTGTGCCCACGGTGCAGGCGTCGTCGCCATCGCCGTAACGGGTAACACCTGGAGCACGCTGGAGATCGGCGGGGCGACGGTGCGGCTTGATGCTCCCAACGTCTTGCCCGTCAACAGCATTGTCGCGATGGGCGCAACCTACAATCTGGATGCCACGCTGGACCTGAACGGTAACGATCAAACGGTCGCGCAACTCAAACGAGGACTAACCACATCCGGTAACCGTACCGTGACCAGCGTGACGCCCGCCACGCTGACGGTCAATCAAATCAGCAGCACCTATTATTGCGATGCGAGCTTCAGCGGAGCGGTCAGCCTCGTCAAGGCCGGTGCAGGAACACTCTACCTGCTAGGCACCAACACGACCACCACCGGTGCCGTCACAGTGCAGGCCGGCACCTTGCGGCTCCACGCAACCGCCAGTCTGGGCCAGAGCACGCGTGTGACGGTCGCGGGCGGCACCCTGCGGCTTGGCAGTGGCGACAGCATCTCGGACGACGCCGACCTGACCCTTGCGGCCAGCGGTGCCAAGCTCTATCTCGATCCCGGCGTTACAGAAACCGTGCGCACCCTGCGCATCGGCAACACCTTGATGCGGCGCGGCACTTACAGCGCGGATGCCGCAAGCGGCGCACAAGTGATCGACACCCTCCGCTTTTCCGGCACCGGCGTCCTGCGCGTGTTGCGCGGCACCGAATCGGTCATCACCCTGCGGTAGCGCCCCTTCCCGTCCAGACCTCACGGCGCGGTCTTGGGGGGGCCTCCGGTCGCTGCATCGCGGAAGGCCCACATACGCCTCACCAACGGGTCGCCCGGCAAACCGTTAGTCAGGATCTGGCCGCGTATCTCGATCTGCTTGGTCGGCGCGGCCCGCGTGTACTGGTCGTTCAGTCGCATCAGGTCGGTGCGAAGGCGCTTCAATTCCGCTGCCACCCACGCTTCAGGTGCCTGCGCCTTGATCTGCACGCTGTCCGGTCGAGTGGACAGCCGCGCGGCAATGCCACCGGCAATCAAGCCAGTCCGCGATGCATCGCCTTCCGCCTTGGCTGCCATCGCCTTCACCAACGCATCGCGCCGCGCCAGCACCGCATCCAGTCGAGCCATCTGCGCCCGCAGGGTCGGTCCCAGCAACCAAGCGTTGTCCGGCTGACGCACAAATGCCTGAAAATCCTCAATCTTCTGAACCGCCTCGCGTGCCTGTGTCAACAGCGACACAAACGGCAGGTCGGCGACCATCGCTGGATCGACTGGCTCGGGATAGGCACTCAGATAGGTATAGAACTCTTCCACGCCCAGAAGCCGGTCATAGGCGCTGGCGGGCTCCTTGCGGCTACGTTTGGGTAGCGGACGGTCCAGCACGTCGCATGCGAACATCTTGGCCCGTTCCGCCTCATCCTCGAATGCACCCAGGCACGCCGGTAGATCGCCCTCACGCCCGATCCGTTTTTCGACCTCCCCGAAAAGGACGGATATCTGCCCGGCCTTGATCTTAAGGTTGGCGTGGGTTTGTTCGATAATCTGACGGGCGCCGGAGACGCGCGGGTCAAGCGCGCAGGCGTCGGCGGTTGGCAACTTGATGTCGGTCGCCAGAGCCTTCTGCATCTCCAACTCGCGCACCTGCTGGGCGGCGGCGAGCAGCAGGTTGAAGCTTTCGGCGAGCGCACGGACCGGCGGCTCTAACACGGTTGCCCGCCGTTTGAGCGACTGCTCCTTGCTGTCGCGCGCCTGACCGATTACTTTAACGATCTGCGCGTAGTTCGGCTGATCCTGTTCGAGTTGATCCAGCGCTTCCTCGAACTTGCGGCCCTCGTCGAGCAACGCGGCCTGCCGCCTCTCGATCTTCTCCAGCGCCGCCTTGAGCGGTTCCAGATAAGCCGGCGGCGTCTGCCCCAATCCTTCCATCGCCTGCCGCACCCCGTCATGATCGCCGCTCAGGTCAGCGAACGACACGTCCTCGCGGCCCAACGAAGCTTCTGACCGCAGATAGGCGTCCACCGCAACCTTTGCGGCTGTCATCGCGTCTTTCTGCGCGGCGGCCTTCTCGTTCCACTCCCACGCCTCTTTCTTGCTGGCCTGCAACATGCCTAAGTCGCGCGACACCTGCGTCCACCGTTCCTCCGCCAACGCCTGTTGCGCACGCGACCACACCGACACCGTGTTCTGCCACACGCCCAGCAATCGGCGCAACTCCCCGATCGTCACCTGCTTGGCCGACGCGCGCCGCGCGGTGGAAGCCTTCTCCACCATCGCAGAGGCCTCGGAAAACGCCTCATCGGCCGCCAAGCGCCGAGCCTCGCGCAGGAACGACTCGGCAGAGGGGCGCATGTGCTGATAGAGTCCGTATGCACCCAAGCCAGCCGCCAGCGTAACGGCCAGAATGCCGATGCGTAGCCAGACCTGCTGGTTCGAGCGCTTGATCGCCCCGTCGCGAAACTCCACCTCCAGATGCGAAAAGGCAATACGGTCGCCGTCTTTCAGCAAACGCTCCTTGTCCTCGCGCAACGGCATGCTGTTGACCGTGGTGCCATTCTTACTGCCCAGATCGCGGATCCAGCAACTTCCGTCTTCCTTGATCAAAATTTCAGCGTGGCGTCGGGACACCAGCAAATCCAGAAAAACCAGATTCGCCCCCGGATCGGATCCAATCGTGAAGACCGGCGGCACCAGCGGCTTACGCTGACCGCGCCCCTTGCCAGAGAGCACCTGAAGCTCCGAATGAGCCGTGCTGTCGCCCCCGCGCTCCGGCTCGACGCAGAGCACGCAGTTGCCGATACTGACCTTGTCGCCGATCGCCAACCGTTTTTTCGTGATACGTTTGCCGTTATAAAAGATGCCATTGGTGCTGTCGAGATCTTTGAGCCATGGATGCCGCCCCTTGCGAAAGAGCATCGCGTGCTGTGAGCTGCACAACTTCTCCTCTTTGGGCACTGGCCACGCGCAGGTGTGGCTGCGTCCGATCACCAGTTCGCCGACGAGCGCGTCCGAACTGATCTCGTGAATGATGCGTCCGTTATGTTCCAGCCGAATCAGCATGAGTTTAGGGCCCTGCCTTCCATTTGCGCACATCGAAATACCGCTGGTCTTCCACGCGCGAATAGACCGCCTTAGTGAACTCCGCCACCTTCTCGGCCTTTTTCCAGTTGTTTTGCATCATCGCGGCGTTGAACGCCAACTTCTGGCTGTTGAACCAGAGCGCCTGCCGTTCGCGTAGCTTGACGAGCAGCGCGAGCGCCTCCGTCTCGACCTCGCGATGGCCGGCCTGCACCGCCTGCGTCAGCAGCATCTGAAGCAAGGACTCCAGCGCCGCCCAGGTCGCCGGCGCGATCCGCTCCAGATCGGCACGGATCTGCCGTAGCACTGCGGACTCGTCAAGCGCGGCCGCATCCGGCACCCCTTCCCAGTAGGCAAACTCAAAGTCATCGGACGGATGGATCAATTTGACCGACATCATTTTTTCGGCGCGCACGCGCTCCGCAGCCGGCACCTCGGTGCGTGCGACCAGGCGGCGATCACCGTATAGCACCACGCTAGCCACGCCGAACCATGTGCCGTCACCGTCTCGCAGGTAGGTCACGCGCGTATAAGGGATGCCGTTCTTGCGACCGAAAAACGCAGGCGTGGGCGACGGCCGATCAAAGTTCCAGCGCCCGCCGCTGTCTGCCGCCTGCTGCATCCAGTCCTCCACGACCGCCGCGCGCGTCAGTCCCACAAAACGCACCTCGCGCTCCTCCTGCACCATGATGCGCATCGGCACATCCAGCGAGCGACCGATGAACCCTTCGAACATCATGCCTCCCTCAATCGTCGTGCGTTTGAAGGTGCCATTGCCGGGCAAGCACACATCGAACCCGCCCTCCTTACGACCGCCGGAGGGCGCGGGCTCAAACAGATCCACATAACGGCCGGTCGCGTCTTTGGTCCACTCGATCTCGACCTCCGGCGGCGGCCGCCGCGGCCAGAAGACGAGCGCGAGCACGACCAGCGGAATCACGACGGAGAGCCCCACCGTCAGGCGGCGTCGCACCCGTTTGCGCTCAATATCCAGCAAATGCTCGATCTCCTCAGGTGTTGCGGCGCGCGTCTGCATGGCGCGCGTCGCTCCCTCCTCCGTCCCATCGCCCAGTCCGGTCATCCCCCCCATCGAGCGCGTCAGTTCCGAGAACGCATCATCTGCCAGCGCCTCGGAGGTGGCTTGCGATGCGAAGGAGGACGCGCGTGTGGGTTCCAGTGCGGCCGCAGCCGTTAAAGCATCCGCCGCGAGCGTCGCCGGCTCATGCCCGTCGCCGGTCGGAGCCTCTGCATCCACCTCGTCCGACTCATCGACACGCAACACGGTCGCCTTGCCGATCACGATGCGCTGCCCCGGAGCCAGGGTCACGGCCCCTACGACCGGCTGGTCGTCCACGCGCGTACCGAACTGGCTGAGGTTCTCAAGGCGAGCCACGCCGTCGGCGACCTTCACCACGGCATGCATCCCCGACACATCAGACGCGAGCAACCGAAATGTGGTCGAACGCGAACGCCCGAGCGTCGTTTCGCCGGGTTTTAAGTCGCAGGCAGCACCTGCGGGCTCGCCCTTTTCAACAATCAACCGGAGCATACCGCTCTCCCCTTCAACGCTTGAAATACCCGCCCATACCGGATTCCATGGCACGGATCACGATCGGCACGGCGATGATAATGAACACGGCCGGCAGAATGAACAAGGCGGTCGGGATCAGCATCAGCGACGGGGCCCGCGCCGCCTGCCGCTCCGCACGCTGGAAGCGCCGCCGACGGATCTCCTCGGCCTGGATCTTGAGCGTCCCCGAAATGCTTGCGCCCATCTCACTACTCTGCACGACCGATGTCACCAGCGAACGGAACTCATCCAACTGAATGCGGTCGGCCATCGCCTTGAGCGCCTCGACGCGCGACTTACCCAGTTCAATCTGCCGCAACGTGACACCGAACTCGTCGCGCAAGGGCCCGCGCGGCCCTTCATTGACCAAGTTGCGCACCGCCGCGCCGAAATCCTGGCCGGCCTCCATCGCCACAGTAATCAGGTCGATCGCATACGGCATGCTCTTGGACATGCGGTCCTTGCGTTGCAGCGCACGGCGCGCGACCCACGAGACCGGATACGCCCACCCCATCAGTGCAAACAATGCACCGGCGAGCAGAGCATACCCGACGTGCAGCGACAAGATAAAGGTCACCACCCAGGCCACCGTGCCGATGACCGCGCCCGCAAAACACTGAAGCCCGCGGATCTCCAGCGGTTCCAACGGCAGCGCCGCAGCGATCAGATCGTTGCGGATTGCGCGCGCCTGCGTCGGGAAGACGTGGTCCATCCACGGCCCGGTCATTTTACCCAACATGCCGATCTCCGCGTAAAACACGCGGAAAATCAGCGGTTTGGTACCGGACAGCGTTTGGCTTTCTTTTCGGATCACGGCGTTGACACCGATCACCAGAAAGAGCACCGCCATGAAAACCAGCACTTGGATCACCACAACATCCATAACCGCCTCACTACCCTCCAACACATTGATCGTCCGCACACGCCCGGGACCGGCTCAAACGTCAATCGTCACAATCTTGTTGATCACCAAAAAACCGATCGTCTCCAGAACCACCACCGCTCCGATCGCGCACCAGCCGAGCTGGGTCTGCACCAGCGGTTGCATCAACTGGCGGTCCAACATGTATAGAATGATGAACGCCACCAACGGGGCCGAGGCCATGGCTATGGCCTCGAAACGGCCCTGTGCAGTCATGGTTCGCAGGCGGTCGTGAAAGTCCGTCCGATGCCGGATCGTGTCCGTGATCCGGTCAAGCACTTCGGCCAAACTGCCGCCGGACTGCATGGTCAGCTTGATCGCGGTCACCAACAGACTCAAATCTTCGCCCGGCATGCGCTCGCACAGGCGGCTCAGGCTTTCAGGCAGGTCCATGCCGAGACGGTACTCATGCAGCACCAGCGCCAGTTCTTCGGTCATCGGGCCGCCCATGTCACGAGAGACCAGTTCCAGGCTTTGGGGCAGCGCCGCGCCGGCCCGCAATCCGTTCGCGATGCCCAGCGTCAGATCGGTGAGACGGGCATCGAACAAGGCCTGACGCCGCTTGATGCGCGAGCGCAGCCACAGGATCGGTAAACGGAAACAGAGCACGGCGGCCAGTAGCGAGCAGCCGATCAGGATCCCGGGACGCAACACGTTGAAGGCGATCAGAATCGCCGCCAGGCTCCCGCCTCCGAGCAGTGCCGCCGACCAGCAGGATTGCGCCAGACGTTCAGGCGTCGTGAAGCGGTAGATCGGCCCCGACTGCGTGCGGCCGTCGCTTTTGACATAACGACCGGCCGACCGCTCCAGTCCGAGCTGCGCCAACAGCGGCGTCACCACCCACACGCCCCATGTGACGGCAGCGAACACCAGCAGCAGCACCGCGATGTCGACCATTCCAAAAACGCCCATGTCTCAGTCCTTCCTGCCTCCTCACGCCTTGGGAACAAACACACTCATATCCAACCGCAGGTCGCCCTTTGCCTTTAGCCCTTCCACGAACTGCGGAATGTTACCGGTTGCGACCATCGTTCCGGTCACCTTGCCGTCGGGACCGAAGCCTTTCTGCTCGAACAGGAAGATGTCCTGCAGCAGGATCGTGGCGCCTTCGCGTCCGGTCACCTCGGAGATCTGCACAATCTTGCGGCTGCCATCAGGCAGGCGGTTCTGCTGCACGATCAGGTTCACGGCCGACGCGATCTGCTCGCGGATCGCGGCGGAGGGCAACTCGAAGCCCGCCATCATGACCATGTTTTCCAGGCGCGACAGGCAATCACGTGGCGTGTTTGCATGCGCCGTGGTGAGCGAACCGTCGTGGCCCGTATTCATCGCCTGCAGCATATCCAAGGCTTCGGGTCCGCGGCACTCGCCAACCACGATGCGGTCGGGCCGCATACGCAGCGCATTGATCACCAGATCGCGGATCGCGACGCGCCCCCGGCCCTCGATGTTGGCCGGCCTCGCCTCCAGACGCACGATGTTGCGGTGGCTCAGCTTCAACTCGGCTGAATCCTCGATCGTCACCAGCCGCTCGCCACGCGGGATGAACTGCGAGAGCACATTCAGCAGCGTGGTCTTGCCGGAGCCCGTGCCGCCCGAGACCACGATGTTCTGCCGGGCGCGCACGGCCTCCTCCAGAAAGAGGGCGATCTCGGGCGTCATGCTGCCGAAGGCGATCAGGTCGTCGGTCGTCAGCTTGCGCCGGGCAAACTTACGCACCGTCACCGAGGAACCGTCCAAGGCCAGCGGCGGAATGACGGCATTGACGCGCGAACCGTCAGGCAGGCGCGCGTCCACCATCGGACTCGCCTCGTCCACATGCCGCCCCAACGGTTCCACGATGCGCTGGATGATCGTGATCAGATGGCGGTCGTCGAAAAAGCGCGCGCCGGTTTCGTAGAGGCGGCCCTTACGCTCCACGAAAATCCGCGAAGGCCCGTTGACCATCACCTCGTCCACAGTGGGATCGCGCAACATCGGCGTGATGGGACCGTAGCCGACCAGTTCGTCGAGCAACGTCTGCCGGAAGAGGTCGTGCTCCAGTTCGCGCGGCAGTTCGTGGCGCACCTCGCGCAGTACCTGATCGAGCGCCACCTCCAATTTGGCACGCAACTCGTCATCCTGAATCTGTTTCGTGGCGATCTCTGGCAGGTTCAGTTTGAATAGCACCTGTTCGTGAATCCGCCTCTTCATCGCCATCATCTCGTCGGTGTAGAGGATCGCGAGCGTGGCCAACGCCGGATCCATCGCGACATCCTCCGATCTGTCCTGCTCCTTATCGCGCGCGGCCGCAGACGGCGTACCCGCCGCGGCCCCGAACACCAGCTCATAGCCGCCGAGCGCCAAGCGGTCACCCGTCGTCAAGCGCACCGGCCCCCTCATTTTCTCGCCGTTATGCCAAGTGCCGAAGGTGCTGTCCGCATCTTCCGCCCAACAGGCACCGTCGCGCCAGACCAGACGCAGGTGCGTGCGCGACACCTTGGGGTCGTTCAGCACAATGCGGTTGTCCGGCGAACGTCCGACGGTGTTTATCTCTGCAGTATTCAGTTCGACACTGCGTTCCGGCGTCCGTCCGTCACGGGTTTTGAGGGTCAAGATCGGCATACGCGCTCAGAAGAAAAAGAACCGACGGCCGCGTTTTTCATGCTCGCGCTGCTTGTTGGATTTGGCCGCTTCGTCAACCGTTGGAGCGGTCTGGACCGAGACCGGCGCGGCCTCCCGCGTCGCCCCGGCAATCTGCGGGCTCAGCAGGATCAGCACCTTGCTGTCCTCTTTGAGGGTGTTCTTCTCAGAAAAGAACCACGAGATCGCCGGTACACTGCGCAAGAAGGGCACACCCTCGGTGCTGGACTGCTCGATCAGGCTCTTCATGCCGGCCAACACCATCGTATGGCCGAGCGGGCAGTTGATCGTCGTCTCGATACGGTTGCGCTTGAGATCGTAATCCGTGCCGACCGGCACCGGATAACTGAGTTCAATGTTCACATCCACCGACGCGGTCTTGGCGTCCAGCAGGCCGCCCTTGATCTTCATGATGAGGCCGTAATCGATGTCTTCGATCGAAGTCGCATCGCGCGTGGCTACCCTGACCTTCAGCGTACCGCCGCTGTGGTAGGTGCGCCACTCCGGCGAGTCATTTTTGAAGGTCATGTGCCCCGCCGTCTGAAAACGCCCCGGTCCATCACCAGCGAAAAATTTGAGCGCTCCCTGCAGACCGCTGTTGATTGAGTAGGTGCCGGCCCAGCCTGACGAGTTGTTGTCGAGGTTGCCCTGGAATCCGGCCGAGGTGGAGTTCAACACGACCAGGCCGGCCTTGGCCAGGTTCACGCCGATCTGCTTCTCCTCGGCATCCGTCACGCCTACAAAGACTGCGTCCATCTCAAGCATGGTCGGAACCACCTCGATGTCAAGCAACGCCTTGACGCGCGGATCATCGGTGGTCTGCGTCTGCGCCTGAGCGGCCGCGTCGCCCTCACGCTTGCGCGGCAGGGTCAGCCAGTTCTGCGCCTCGATGATCTGCACGATGCGGTCTTTGTCCTTCTGGCTGTACACCAGACCGTTCACGAAGATCGAGTTGCCGCTGAACGCGAGGCGGATGGCGCCGGGCTCTTTCTTATCGGCCGGAGCGTCGGCCTCGAGCACGGTCAGGCCGGCCTTTTCGAAGGCGGCCTTGAGCGACAGCATCACCTCGGGCGCCGGATAAAACGTGACCAGATTGGCAACCGAATCCTTGTACAGATCGACCACCTTCAACAGGTACTTCCAATGCTCGATGTTGCTGACTTCGCCCTTGAGCACCACGCGCCCGAGGTTGATCGCGACGTCGACTTCCGGCACGGCGTCCAGATCGCGCTTGACCGCCGAGAGCACCGCATTGATGTTCTCGAGCACAGTCAGCGCGAAGAGCGCCGACACACCGCCGTCTCCGGTCACCTGCAGATCGGTCATGCCGGCTTTGAGTCCCATGACGCGCAGTTGCTGCGGGCCCAAGGTCTCCACCTTGGCCAGCGAGGGATCGGCCAAACGGTAACCCTGCACCGGGAAGGGCAGGTTCAGCAGTTCCATTTTACCGACGCTGACCGTAACCGGCGTGGCGTCCGCCGCATGCGCGGGCAAGGCGCGCATCACGCCCTGAAACAGCGCCACAGCCAGGCAGCACCCCGCGAAACCCCACATGAGTTGGAATCTTTTCCGTTGCGTGTTCATCTGTCACCTCCTTAGTTTTGCCCCGCGGCCCTAGTTGGCACGGGAGCGGTGATAACGCCGGGAATCGGCGGCATCTCAAACGTCTTCAGTCCCTGCATCAGTTTGTCAAAGGTCTCCTCGTTCACCATGCCGGTGTCGATGCGGTTAATCGCCGCCTCGTCACCGGGACGGCGCAGCGCCAGCGTCAGGCGCGATTTGCCCTGCGCGGCGATCAGCACTTGAGCCTGCTGCGGCGGCAACGCGAGAATCAACTCACCCGCGCTGGCCTCGCCGCCGGTCGACAGCGTGCCCACGTCCAGCACGCGCACCCGCGGGAAAAGCACCAGCGTGGCTTCGCGCGCGATTTCTTCGGGCGCTGCCGACAGATCGGCCGTTTTCACCTGGCTCTTGACCCTGAATGTACCGATCACCGCTACCTCGTCGCCCGGCTGCACAATGCGCGCGATACCGCCTGCAGGTACGGTCAGCGAGACCGCCCATTCGCCCTCGCCTACGATATCCGCCATACTACGCGAAAGGCCGACATCGGAGAGCAGCACATAATCACCCTGAGCGATCGAACGCAACGCCTTCTGGCCGACCACCATCTCTGCGCGCGCCCAAAAAATGGCCTGCGCCGGCCGAGCCGAAACAGGCACCCTCTTCTCCATGACCGCATCGCTGGTGAGCACCTCACCGGCATTCACATCACGCGCCACGGCCACGACCGTGGTGGTCTTCTCGACTGCTTGGCGGCGCATGTGCAACAGCCGCCCCACCGCCAGCACGGCAGCCAGCCCCAGCAACACCGCCAGAATCAGAGGAATGAAATTCTTCATCGTCGTCCTTCCGTTTACCTTTCCTCACCCCAGGCGAAGCCACAGGTGCCCGCCTCTTTTTCCCACACCATGAACAGGATCCGGCGCGTTCCCCGGATCCAAAGCGTCAACTCCGAACGTGCGGGCGGCCGACCCAGCGCAATCATCTTGTCCAGTCGCCAGCCGACTGCGGCCAGCGCCGCCGCACACTCGCCGCGCACGGTCGCCACCGATCCGCCCAGTTCGCCGA
>DAOTMQ010000072.1:0-8636 GCA_035450385.1 Kiritimatiellia bacterium
TTCCTGAGCCAGCCGTAGCGCATGTTGTCCTTGCGTTTCTCCAGGTAGCGCAGGTCTTTCATCGCGGCCGGCGAGGCGTCCAGCTCCTTCTGGTAAAGCCGTCTGAGGCGCTTCACGGCGCTTTCCGCGCCGATCCTGTAGAGGAGGCCGCGGCAGAAGCGGAACTCCCGTTCCGCGGCGGCCTGCTCCAGTCCCAGCGCGAGGCAGCAGGCGTGGAGGTGGTCGGCGGCGTGGGGGAAGTCATTGGCGAACAGGGCGTGGGGGAAGGCGTCGCGGAGGGAGTCTTCGAGCGCGGACTCCCCGTCGGCGAGGCAGAGCATGCGCTCCGCGGTGCCGCTGCCGCGCGCCACGCCGTGCTTCCTGATCAGCGGCGTCACCTCGCCGATGGCCCCGCCGGAGACGATGTAGGAGAACGACCCGGGCCACGGGACGGGCCGCCCCCGCTTGTCCAGCCAGCCGTATTCGCCGAAGACGGCGGCGCGGATCTGCCGCGTGCCGGCCTCGCCGTCCTTTCCCTTCACGCCCTCCGTGTCCGCCTTGCAGCAGTTGGCCGCCCCGCCGTCGGCCATGCAGAATAGCGTCCGGGGCACCGGCTTCACGGCCGCGGCGGGCTTGCGCGGGTATTCCCTCACGTCGGGCCCGGGTGTCTGCTGTCCCGCGACGCATCCCTCCCCGAAGGCCAGCGTCATCTTGCGCAGCTTGGACGCGCTGATGTCCACGCCGGTCAGGCGGCGCAGCATGCCGGCGCCCTCCCGGAACGAGCCGCACAGCGCCCCGCAGCGTTCCGCCGCGTCCCGCGCCGCCGCGGTGGCCATGCCCTTGATCCCGAGCGCCGCGCGCAGGGCGGACGGGCTTTTCGGGACATAGCGCTCCGAGACCTCCGCCCAGCCCATCGCGGTCAGGACCCGCACGGCGCGGACGCTGTGGCAGCTCTCCGGGGACCGGGCGCCGAACAGCGTGAAGAGCGTGCCGATGAACGCGAGCAGGTCCTCGCGGGCCGCGCCGAGCAGGCGCGCGTCGGCTTCCGCCGCTCCCCTCGGGACGCCTCCCGCCCCGGGGCGCGCGGACTCCAGCTCCCGCAGCACGGACTCGACGTTCGTCCACTCCGGCCGGGGCAGCGGCCGCGGGGTCAGCCGTTTTTTTTTCCGATCTGCGCGACCGCCAGCGCGGTCGTCAGCCGCCCGTGCTCGCGGGCGAGCCGCTTGTAGGCCCTGCCCGCCTCGATCATGCGGCGGACCGCGGGCAGGTGCTTCGCGTTGACCCGCTTCCAGCGTTCCCTGCCGTCCACGCCCCGGTACACGAAAGCGTAGTGCTCCGGCGAGACGTAGACGCTGCCGTCCTTCCGCGTGCGGCGGTTGCGGTTCCTTTTGACGGTGCCCTGCAGGGCGGGGCCGAGCCCCGCGATCTGCTCGCAAACGTCCTTGATTTTCGACTCGATCTGTTCGGGTGTGAGCGCCATGATAGATGTCTCCTTTCAATAGAGACACCTATTAAAACATAAAAAAACAGTCCCCGCAAGGGGAATCTTTGCTTTTTTAATTAAAACCGACCGCCAGGGTTCAACAGATTAAAATCACACCCTTCTGATTGCATCTGAGAGGCAGAATGGCGTATCCTATACGCCTTATTCGGAGCAAGAGATGAGCGATAAAAAAGTATCGATGGCAGATTTTGAGTCACTGCTGGACGCGCAGTTGAGCAACTACCGTAAGGGGTTCGACCCGGGAGAGCGAGTGCGCGGAACGGTCAGCAATATCAATACCCAGTATGTGACGTTGGATGTCAATGCGAAGCGTGAGGGACTGGTGCCGCTCGCGGACATGACCCAAGAGGACGGGACGTTGCGCTGCGCGATTGGCGATACGGTCGAGGTGATCTTCGCCGGCATGCAGAACGGTGCGTTCCTCTTTTCCGGCAGCATGGACGCCAAGCAGGTGGTCGATCGCTCGTTGGCGGACGCCTACCAGCGCCAGATGCCGATTGAAGGACGCGTCGAGAAAGAGATCAACGGCGGCTATGAGGTGACGGTTGCCGGCAAACGCGCCTTCTGTCCCTTCTCGCAGATCAACCTTTTCCGTCAAGACGACGCCGAGTACATCGGGCACACCTTTAACTTTCTGATCACCGAGTATGGCGACGACGAGCGCGGCTCAAACGTGATCGTCAGCCGCCGCGCCCTGTTGGAGAAGGAGCGCGAGGCGCAGCGCGAAGAGCTGAAGGAAGATTTGTATGTCGGCATGATCGTTACCGGTACGGTGACGCGCATCGTGGATTTCGGTGTGTTCGTCGAACTCGGCGGCGCGGAGGGTTTGATCCCGCTCAAGGAGATCGCTTGGGGACGCGATGTGAAGCCGGAGGACGTGGTCAAGGTCGGCGACAAGGTCGATGTGCAGATCAAAGAGCTGGACTGGGAGCGCAACCGCATTTCGCTCAGTCTGCGCGGCGCGCAGGGCGACCCGTGGGACGACGCGATGGCGCGCTTCCCACAGGGCGCGACTTTTATCGGCACAATCACCAAGATCGAACGCTTCGGCGCGTTCGCGCAGCTTATCCCTGGCGTCGAAGGATTGATCCCGATCAGTAAGTTGGGCGGCGGGCGTCGCTTGATGTCCGCGCGCGAAGTCGTGACCGAGGGTCAGGAACTCCTGTTGCAGGTCGACAGCGTAGACCTTGAACGCCGCCGGTTCAGCCTGCGGCCGGTGGATGAGCGCGTCAAGGCGCTGCAGCCCGGCGAGTTGAGTGAGGGCGCGAAGGTCGAGGGGATCGTCGAATCGATCCAGCCCTTCGGAGTTTTCGTGCGCCTTTCGGAAGAAAAGACCGGCTTGCTGCACATCAGCGAAACCGACATCCCCAAAGGCGGCAATCCGGCCGCGAAGCTGGAACGCAGCTTCCCGCCGTCGAGCAAAATCGAGGTGGTGGTCAAGTCGGTCGAAGGCGACCGCATTTCGCTCACGTTGCCGAGCAAATGGGAGACGGGCGGCAGCGGCGGTGAGACAGAGGAAGATGAAGTCGCGGCTTGGCGCTCCGCCAATAAGAACAAGGTCTCGGGCGGCTTCGGCTCGCTCGGCGACGCTTTCGCAGACCTTAAGTTGTAGTGGCGGTTAAGTGATCGATCCCGGCGGCGATCCCGATTTGGATGGAACCATGAAACACATGAAACTTCATGAAAAACCTCCGCGCCTATGCGCGGAAAACTCCTAAATCCCAAATCTCAAATCCTAAATCCGCGCGGCTGCACAGCCGCGCGGGCGCGCTCACTCATTCAGAACGCCGGTCGCGAAACGGTCACGGCCCGCGTAGTCCTTATGGATGGTCACTTCGGAAAAGCCGTGCGCGTCCAACAACTCGCGCAGTGCCGGGCCCTGATCATCGCCGATCTCGAAAAACACGCCGCCGCCGGCTTTCAGCACCATGACCGCATCTAGCAACAGGGCACGGTAAACGCACAGTCCGTCCGGACCGCCATCCAGCGCCAAGCGCGGTTCATGGTCGCGGATATGGCGCTCCAAGCCGTCGACGGTTCGCGACGGGATATAGGGCGGATTTGATACCAGGACATCGACACTGGCCGGGTCAAACTCACCGCAGCCGTCGCTCTCGGCGAACAGCACGCGCTCCGCAAGTCCGGTCAGGGCGGCGTTTTCTTGTGCCAGTTCGATCGCCTCGGCGCTGATGTCCAGCCCCACGAATACGCCGTTGCGCAACGCATGGGCCAAGCTGAGGATAATGCAGCCGCAACCAGTGCCGACATCCACCACCAGCGGTTTCGGCGTTTGGGTGATCTGCCGCGAGGCCAGGACGAGATCCACCAGTTGCTCGGTTTCAGGGCGCGGGATCAAGGCGCGCCGGTCGACCTTCAATGTCAGGTCGCGGAAATCCCACCGTCCCAGCACATACTGCACCGGCTCACCGCCAGCCACGCGGAGCAATCCGCGGCGCAGCGCATCCACGATGCGCGTCTGCGGGACCACGTCGAGATGCGGATGCAGGCCCAGCCGCCCGCAGTTGAAGAGGCGTGCCGCCAGCAATTCGCACACCGTACGGGGATCGGCAACCGCGCGGCCGCGCAGATACGCTTCGCCCAGAACGATCAATTCACGCAATGTCTTGGGCGTCTCGCTCATTCAATCCCCGGCTTAGAATGGTAGCGGAGGGTCATCGTCGATCGGTTCGAGTCCGCCGCTTTCGAAGCCGCTGTCCTCGAATCCACCGCCACTATTCTCGTATTCGATCATCGTACCGTCGCCCTCCTTCTTGTTGATGCGGAAGGCTTCCAGATCGATGAAATACTTACCCTGCCATTCACGACAGCGTATGCGGAAAGAGACGCTGACGCGCTCACCCGGTGTTACATTGTCCAGTTGCGCGGCGCGCTCCTTGATGCAAGTGAACTTGACGTCTTGGGGATAGTCATCCTCCATCGTCAACAGGAATTCGCGCTTTGAAAAACCGCTGGGAAAAGTCATGGGCTCGAAAATGGTTTTGACCGATCCGGTCATTTCATATGTGTTGCTGGCCATACGATATCGCTCCTCCTCCGACGTTTATGATGTGGCCTATTGAACCATATTTGAGGCGTCCACGCGAGAGAGAACTGACAACGAATAGCGAAAACATTCAACTCTCAACGCTCAGATAAAAATCCCAAATCCCAAATCCTAAACCCGCGCGTTGCGCGGAAAAGTGGTTGGTGGCGGGTTTTCAGTTTGATGCCGGTTTCCACCAGAGCGACTGCCAATACTCCTCGTCGGCCTTGAAATAGTCGATGGGGCCGGTGTTGAGATCCGTCTCGGGCGGCAGGATACCGAAGCGTTTCATCCAGTACACGTAGTAGGGTTTCGGACGATAGCCGGGATACTCGAGACGGCCCAACTCGCGCTGGCGCGCGTCGGCCTCGGCGATCAACTTCAGTACGGCCACATAGTCGGGATCGTCCTTGCCCGTGAAGGCGTGCGCGGTTTTACCGAGCGCGTTCGTACACCACCCGTAACCGCCCAACTCGCGCGGCATCGCCGCCGCGAGGAACGGAGACTTCTCGGGGTGCGTCATGTTGAAAAGCGTGTAGGAGTAGTTCGGGCTGTTGAGCCAGTCCGGGGGACAACCGTTCGTCCACCTGTTACAGTCCCGCTGTTCGCGGCGCAGGCGTCCGAGCTTGTACATGTTTCCGTGGCAGGTGTAGCACTTCCGCTTCGCGATCTCCTCCAGCGGTTCGGCCAGCCGCGGCTTATCGAAGGAGGTGAACCACCAGTCGCCGCCCACGTTTCCGTTTTCAATGAGCTGCTTGTTCCGTCGCGCGCCGATCTGGCTCTCGAAGTGGTTGTGCGTGGCGTACGTGCCTGTGTAGTGCGCGCTCGATTCAACCCACAGACGCATCATGTCCCACTCCTGCACCGTCACCTTTACGCCGTGATGCGAGCCATCGAGCTTGTTCATGAGCGGCGAGGCCCCCGTACCGAATTCGTAACTACCGTTATTGCCGTTTTCTTTCCAACTTGTCGCACGGCTGATTTGATCGAACGCATAGAGCATGTCATAGCTGAGCGAACGCCATTCAGAGAGGTCGGCGGAGAGGATCACGCGGGCCGTCGCTTTTTCGGTAGAGTGGCACGAGGCGCAATGGCGGTCGAGGATCGGCTGGATGTCGCGGCGGTACACAAACACGTCGGGCACGCCCTCCGGCTTGCGCGGTCTGGATGGCGCGCGCATGGTTGCGAGCAACGTCCCCGGACGATTCAACACCTCGTGGTTGGAATTTTCGGTGCGCTTCTCGTGGCAGCCTACGCAGCCCTGGACTTCTCCCGGCATCACCTGCGTGAAGTTCTGCATGCGTTTGACGGCGATCCCCTTTTCATCGAGGGCGGCAAACATCAACGCACGCAACGCGGGTGCCTCGAAGCAGGCGCTGCCGTCCGCCTCAACCGGCACCTCTCCGATGATGCGGTGCAGCGAAATGTGTCCCCCGTGCGCGCCGCGCGGTCCGTGGCGGCTCGCGCTTTTCGGCAGATCCTCCATGATCAGCAGTTTCTTAATCGTTCCACGCGGGATTCCTTTCATGTTGCGGCTCTGGTAGACATCCGCGAGTGTGAACACGCCTGTCTCCTTTGAGAGGTTGAGTTTACTCGCCAGAACCGGCTCGCGCGGGCGCGGCTTGAGCGGCCGCGGATCGTGCACCATCACCTTATCGGTCCAGACGGTCTCGCATGCGCCCTGCCGGTCCACAAGCTGCAGGTCGTAGCCGCGTGCCACAAGAAAGCAGTCGCCGGAAAGCGGATAGGGGTCGCGGAATCCCTTCATGCAGAGCGGCCCGCCGTTGCCGATGCTCCATCCAAGCTCCTTCGCGACATCCGGTCCGATCCGCTGCGCCGCCGCATCGTCATCCGGTCCCTTGTCGAGATCCACGAGGTAAAGGTGCCCGGCGTTCTCGCGATAGCCGAATGCGGGCGAGAAGGTACACACGACTTGCCGCGTTCCCGGCACCGGCAGTGCGTCGCACTTGGCGTGGAAACGCTGGTAGGCGCGCCCCTCATCCGAACCACCCCAAAGAAGCTGCTGACCGGTGCCGTCCGGATTCATCACCCATAGGTCACGGAAGGTTTCGGTCGCGCGGTCCACGTAGTCCCACCGCGTGTAAATAACACGTCCATCCGGCAACACGGCGGGGCGGTCTTCGAGCAACACATTCGAGGAGAGCGGCAGCACGTTTTTCCCATCCGCATCACAGCGGTAGAGGTTGGACGTGCGCACGCGGTTGCAGGGAATAAACCGCCGACAGCGGCCGCTTCCGAAGAGGATGCCGCCGTCCGGCAGGTAGCAGGCGTCGAAGTCATCGTCCGGCCCGTCTGTGATCTGGCGGATATCCGTGCCGTCGGCGCGCATCTCAAAGAGATGGTAGACATGCGCGATGCGTGCTTCATGCGTTCGGGCCTCCGGCGGTACATGCCGCCATGCGAAGAGCACTTTGCTGCCATCGTAGCTCACGCTTACGTCACGGATATTGCCGTTCGGGTCATCAAGGAGCGTCGTCACCTCGCCGGTTTTCAGGTTGAGCTTTTTGATTGCCGAACCGACCTTGGGGTAGACCTCTTTGGTCCATTCGTCGGCATACTCGCCGAAAGTGGCGTACATCAGGTGGCACTGGCAGAGCGGCCGCGTACAGAACACGATTTCCTGCACCCCGTTCAACGCCTCCAGCGCGGCGTTTTTCAGGCCGGTTGACGGGGGTGCCGCCTGCGCGGCCACCGCAAGCGCAAAGATGAGAAGTTTCGGCGACGTTGCCTTCATTGTTTTCACTCCTGTTCCCTCGTCCTTTCCCAAAGTCGTTCGTTCTGGAGCGGCTCGACAGGATTCCCCGAGAATGCAAGATCATGGAGAAGCGCGACCGTCGGCTCCTTGTCGTTGACGCCGCCGCAGATCGTCGGCGAGACATTGCCGAAGACGCGGAGCGGTGGTATCGCCTTCTCTTCCTGCAGAACACCGTCGATCAACAGCGAAAAAAGTCGTCCATCGTTGATGAGCGTGATAATCGCTTTCTTTCCTCGCGCAAGCGGACGGCGCGATGCGACGGTGTAACTGAATGCCGCAGGGCCGCGGCTGCTGCCGCCGCAGTACGACGCTTCGAGGCGTCCGTCGGCGAAGAGCTTCAACTCCGGCCCCTCGTTCCAGCCGTTCTTGACGAGAAGCGGATACGCCTTGCCGTCTGCCGCGAGCGGTGTCAGGACGCACGCAAGGCGAAACGTCCCCATCGGCCAACGGCGTTCCGGTAGCTTCGGACGCTCCATCGGCGCGTTCTCGAAGTTGAAATACTCCTGACGGATCGAGAACGGCGAAACCTTCGCGGCGACGACCTTCGTGCCACGGATCGGGCGCTCATCTTCAGGCGTCAGGAACACCTCGGTATCCGGGAGTCCAGATGCGCCACTCGTATGCTCAAGCGTCATATCCGTCTCGATGACATTCATCTCGATCGGCCTGCCACTGTCCGCGAACGGATATTTCACGAGCGATTCGGCGAATGTGTCATCCGCGAACTCGAACTCGACCCAGTAGGCATCCGTCGGCTCGGGTCTGTGCGACCAGACCGAGAGCTTCAGCTTACCGCTCGTCTCGTTGAGCGGCGGCAGGTTGTACAGCGTGCCGTCAGGCGCGAGGCGGATCGCGCCCCGACCGACCTTGAGTGCATCCTGGCCGATGAAGTCAGACGGACTGAACGTGCGCTTCTCACCCGCCACCATCAATGTGAGTACTGTTTTTGCTTCTGCTTCGATCCGCGCTGTCATCCGCATCCAGCCTGGCGTCTGCCGCGAGACGATCTTGTTTTCGGTCCAGACGAAATTCGGAGCTCCGTTCGTCTCGAAACTCTTGACGGCACTCTCAATGCGTCCATCTTGGATCGTTAGCTCGACGGCATGTTGTCCGTTGAAAAACACCGGTAGAATCGTCTTCCCATCCCGCGTAAAGGAGGTCACGGGGATATCGTTGCGGTAGAGGACGGCGCGCTTCAACGCGACATCGCTTTCGAACGTACAATGCCCGCTGAGAATGTCGTCCTTCCACGCGAGATCGAAATCGCTGCGCACCATGCGCCGATCACGTTCGGACACCTTCACGGTCTCAGGATTCTTGAGGCAGGTCGTCAC
>DAOTMQ010000072.1:8736-15080 GCA_035450385.1 Kiritimatiellia bacterium
ACCGCCTCGAACCGGAGAACCGACCCTACCATCGTCTCGCGGAGATAGGCGAACGCGATCTCCGCTTCCTTCGCCGCCGGTTCACCTTTGAATTCGCGACTCATTGCCCGCACCATCGCCGGATTCCCTGTTGCGAGCCGTCGCGTCTGCAGCGTCGTCTCGTCGTGGTCGTTCCAAGTGGTGACGTGCAGCCACTGTGCGTCGAGCATACGCGCGCAGTCATACCGGCGCAACAGCGCGTCGAACCCAAGGAACGGTTGGTAGAAGCCGTTGCGTCCGTTGAGCCAGGCGCCATAGTAGCCCGGCCAGAGGCACGGCATGAACTGCGCGCCATGGCGATTGCAGAACGCCGCCGTCTCGCGGAGTTCCTGTTCCAGCGGTTTGTGGTTCCATGCCGCGCCATTGAGGGCGAAGTAATACGCACACTCAAACAGCCCAGCGTACGGCTGGAGCAGGTCGTCGGAGTAGGCCTTAAAGCCCGTCTCGATGTTGGCGATCAACCAGATCGGATATCCCGCGTCCGCGCAACCTTTGCGGATTGCGCGCCACTCATCCGCCGACCGCGCGAAGAAGGCGTAGGTGGCGACCACATAGCGATCCTTCCATTTCGGGTAGTTCGGATGGTCGCCGTAAGTCGAGAGCATTTTGACGAGTTCTTTTACCTGCTGCTCGGCGGAACTCCTTCCGTCAAGACAAATGCCGAACAAGAAAGGCGTACCCTCGGCGGCCTTCAGGAACCGGCGGAGATCCCAGAAGGCCGTCGCACCGTTCGTGTGCGCGACCATGTCGTTGAAGAAACCGTCGATGCCCCCGTCAAGGGCCCGCAGAATCTCCGCACGGAACGGATCCGTCCCGACCTCGCACTGCGGAAAGGCATAGAACCGCCCGGCCATCTGAGAGGCGTTGTCGGGCGTGAGCCACGGCACGTAGTGCGCCCACACCATTTTCCGTTCGGACACATCCGCCGCAGAAGCCACCAACGCAAAGATGACGGTGCTGAGCACCGCCACCTTCTTTATGCACATTCTGAACTTCAAGATCACTTACTCTATCGTCCGGTTCTCTGCCTGTTTTGTTGCCCTCGGATCATCTGATAGTGATCAACGTTCCGCCGCCATCTCCGCGCACGGTGAGAATGCCCGTGCCGGCGAAATGCGTGTCGTCTTGGTGAGTCGCGGCTGACGACGTGCTGCCCCATGTGCCCATTCCGAGGCGTGCACCGTCGAGCCATAACCACCCGACGGTCTGGTCAACGCCCTCGTCCAACTGGATCCGGGGGGTCGTTCCGTTTGGCGCTGTGATCATCGTGATGACCGTGTTCTTCGGGTCCGTGAAGCTCTGGCCTCCTTGCAACCGCAAGGTCGGAGCAATCGAAGACACGTCTGAACCCACCACCACATTCGTACCGGCCCAGCAGCCCTCGGGTGCGATCGCGAGCTGACCGTTCACAACGCTCAGGCTTCCTTGCGATGTGTTCGTGCCCGCGAGCGTCACCGTGTATCCGCCGCTCTTCGCATAGTCGACGGCCCCTTGGAACGTGCCTTTGAAAACTGCATTGTAATCCCGCTGGACCGCATAAAGTTGCGCAGGAACATCGCTGGTCACGCAACTCCCCGCGTCGTTAATCCGCAGGTTGGAAAGATTTTGGTCGTACCCGTGCAGATGGAATGTTGTGGATTTGTCCAGCATGAGCGATGTGTCGTAATGCGCAAACACAGAGGCGGCCCAGCAATGAATCTGGTTGCCCGGTTTGGTTTGCCAATAACTAAACCCGATCGACCAGATCCTGTTGCTGGGCACTTCCAGGTGCAACTCCTTGGCATCCCACATTTCAATTTCCTTGGCGAAGATCGGCGTGTCGCGGATGGACAGCGATGCCCCTTCCGTGAACCGGACCCTTGTGCCGAATGTGGCACCGCCGGCAATCACTGTGTCGCCGTAGATCGCCCAGTTAAAGGTGTTGTCGCCTACGGTGATAGGCGCCGTGAACCAGTTCGTGCCGTAGGAGGCACCCGTGTAGAAGCGACCTGCTGAAACGTCCGCAGCCGTGACGAAGACGGGTTTGTCAACTACGGCACCGAACTGATTCCACTCTGCGCCGGTGGTCTGGTCCACGATCACGACACCGCCCGAGTTTGCGGAGCCAAAAAGCCTCTCTTGCGAAAACAGCTTCATCACACCGCTTTTGATGTGGATCGACCCCGCAAAAGAGTTGGTGGCGTAGAATCCGAGTGTACCCGATCCCGTCACGGTCAGCGTGCGGTTAGAGGCACCCGAGAGGTCGTCGATAAGTTGCAGCCGCCGCCATACATTCGTTGAAAGGTCCCACGTCTGATCGGTGGCCACTTCCGTCGGCGCGGCGAGCGTAAAGTAGCGCCAAAATGAAAGTGTTTCCGTGTCGCTGCTCTTGAGCGTGATGCCACCGGAACCAACGGAAAGTTTGGCTCCCTCTGCCGCGGACAGTTGGAAATCATTTGTTGCATGGAAGCGGATGCCGCGTACGAGTGCGTTTTGCCCAAGCCGCGCTTCGGTGCCGTCCGTCGCAAAAGACACGGCGGCGCTGCCGTTCGCAAAGTCGGGGACGGTGTCGTCCGCCCAGTTCGCCGCAGTAGCGAACGACGTGTCGTTTCCGCCACCGGCGTCCCATATCGCGCTGACCGCAGAAGCGAGGGACGCGACATCCGACCACACGAGTGCGTCGCTGTCCGCAGTCTCAGGCGTTACCGTGTCGCCCGTCTCAAAGGCACCACTGCCCGCATTAAAGCAGAAGGAGCGGCTGATGCGGTCGTACAGGCACGCCACACCGTTTGAGACGCATGGGACGAAATCGCGCACCGTCACACCACCCTCCCGGATTTGTGCCGCGTAGATCTGGCACCAACCCCGTTTTGCGACGTCCCCCGTCTGCCAGTCCCGGCGTCCGAAAAGAGAGATGCCCTTCGTCATCGCCGGTGTGTAGGTGGTGTTTGTAAACGTGACCTTCAACTCGCCGTTGAGATACGCACCGGTCGGCCCCAGCGTAAGGTCGTGGACGGCAGTGCGGGGATTGTAGTTGTCGAAAAAGCCATTATCGCCAAAATAGCCGTAGTGGGTGCCGGCTCCGTTACTGAACAGGTAAAAGTATACGGTCAACCCGAACGCCACGTCGTAAGCAGTGCGTTGCCTGACAGAAATCTCCGTGCCGGGACCGGGAATATACCCCGTGTTGATCCAAGGGCCGCCGTCCGATGCGAGAAACGCCACCTGCCGGTCGTACGGGAAGTCCTCCGCCGACCGCCAGAAGAAGCGCACCTTGGCGGCGTCATCCCACCACGCCGCCGGCAGGGAGACCTCCACTGAGTTGGTGCCGGCCGGTACCTTTGTCAGGAAGTGGATGTTCTGCCAATCGGACACCGTCGTGCCCGCATCCGTTGCTCCGCCGACAGCAAAGAGCAGCCCGTCCCGGTCACCATCGCCGAGCGCGAGCGTCGCGGTGCCTAGGAATGGGTTGTTCCCCGTCATTGTGATCGAGCGCCCGAACTTCAGAGCCTCGGTCCAGGCTTCGGCCTCGCCACAGTCGACGGGGTCCGCTCCGATATCGTCACCCTGCGTGAACGTTCCCGTACCGGCATTAACAAAGAATGTTCCGGTCACACGGTCGTACAATGCCGGGGTGTTGTCCGTTTTTAGACACGGTACATAGTCGCGGGCAGGCACCCCGTTCGTCATGATCTGCGCCGTGTAAATGGTGCAGTTCCCTTGTTTGGCAACCCCGCTCGCTCCATCCACACGCCGGGCAAAAAGCGTCATCGTGCTGGAGGTGCTGGTGGTTAAATCTGCGGGGTTGAATCTGGCCTTACAGTCGCCGTCAAGGAACGCACCGGTCGCGTTGATGCGCAACGTGCGCGGTCGATTCTTTTCATCCCAGAAACTTCCAGAAGTGCCAAAGAAACCGTAATAGTAGGTGCCACTGGAAGATCCACTGGCGCAAAACAGATACAGTTTGCCCGACACGCCGAAAGGCGCCATGTCACCCGGATAGTAGGCCCTCACGCTGACATCGGTGTTGGTGTCCGGAACAATGCCCGTGTCGATCCACGGACCAGCCGATGCCGTGCGCAGGTAGGACAGCCGTTTGGCGTACGGACGTGGCGGCGTGAGGAAAAAACGGACCGCGCCGGAGCGCTTCCGCCATGTTTCGGGGATCGTGTAGGCGAGCGTGTCCGTCGCAGGTGCGACGGTTGCAATGTACGCCGTTTCGCGCCAGTCGGCCACGTTCTGCCCCGCGTCGTTCGGGTTCCATGCGGCAAAGAGCGTTTTGTCGCCCTCTCCAGGGGCGGGTGCGCCGAATGCGAATGAAACCGAACCGGCCTCAAGGTCAATGACCGTGACTTCGACCGTCCGACCGAATACGGTAACAGCACCCGCTATCATCGCCGTGATAAGAATGGACGTCCGTTTCATGCCAGTCTCCTTGTTTTCGGGATTACCCCTGTCTTTGCACGCCGTCACCTTACACCAATGCAAGGGACTATACAACCCTTCGATGAATCCGCGCGGCCCTGCGTTGGTTCAAAATGAGAGAACAAACGCGGCCAGTGCCTTTATCTCCTCTAGGGTCAGTGATTGTGTCGAGCCATGCGTGTTGTTGGGATTATGCGTGGTGAATAACTCCTCAATCGTCAGCGCGCGTCCGTCGTAAAGATACGGAGCGTTCCGCCAACTCTCCACGAGCGTCGGCGTGTCAAAAGCGCGTCCCTTTTCGTTGCCTACGCCCAGACCCAAATCGTATTTCTTGAGATTCGTGAAGAGTTGCTCGCCCTGAGGCCCCTTGGCAGCGGGCGGATGGCACATGACGCAGCCGGCTTTTTGGAAAACGATTTCTCCGGCCTTGGCTTGATCAGAGAGCGCACCGTTTACACGGTACGGGCTCGGCACCGGTTGGAGCGCACTCACGTAAGCGTCCAGGCACAAGGCATCCGCTTCTGGACGCACCGAGAAATGAATGTGCGTCAGCCCTTTGCGGTTGCAGGCCTGCATGTCCGGGCGGATGCCGGTTATCATGGTGGGCGGCGTCAAATGGCAGTACACCAGACTCTTTGACTGTTTGGGGTTGCCGGCCCCGTCGTTCAGCAAGTCCCAGTTCAAGCCGTCGGCGCGTCCGTCCGGGTGGCAACTGGCGCAGCTCTGCCACTGCTGGAAACAGATGGTTCCGTCGTTGAACAGCATCTCACCGCGTCGCACCGGATCGGTCGGCTGGCCGGTAGCGATTCCTAACGGTATCAGGCGCACCGGATGGGTGCCGGCCGCATCCAGCGCGACGGAGGCGACAGCATCCTCGAAGTAAAGCGGCACGTAGGCACGTCCGCCCGCCACCGCGACGCCGCGCGAGCCATGCCCGTCGAGCCGTATGCGGCGGCGGATGCCGGTCAGGAAGGAGAGATCGTTGGCGACGTCAGCGGATGACCGGGTGACATCGTTGACGCTTTCATTTCGCGCGGCCTGATTCAAACGGGCGTGAAGGGCGGCACGGTCGATGATGCTGATCTCCTGTGTTCCGGCATGCGCGATAATCAACAACTTACCGTCCGGCGAGACCGTTGCGCCCCATGGATTGGCTGCGCCCAGATCCACCTCATCCAGCAGCACGGTGTTGATGTATACGCCGGTCCTCCCGTCGAGAATACTCACAGCCGCCGTATTCATCCAGCCCCGATCGAGTTGGGTGGTCGGCAACTGGTGGCGGGCGAGTACGTGCGTGATGTAAATGAAAGCACCGTCCGGCGTGGCAGCGGCTCCGCGCAGGCCCGTGCTGCCATTGGGCAGCGGCACGTTGCGGAGCGTCTCAAAAGTCAAGGTGTCGATCAACGTCACGACCGCTGAGACCGAGAGGCTGTCCGCACGGGCAAGCGGCAAGAAGTTCGCCACGAACAGTGTCCGACCCCGTGCGCCAAGCGCGACGGCATGCGGTTCCCGCACTGCGCGACACCTTCCCTTGACGGTCATCGAGGCAGTATCGACCGTCACGACATCTCCACCGAATCTGTTGGGGACGTACACCGTCGCACCGCTCTCATCGAGAATCGGCGCGAGCGGCGTGTGGCCGACGGCGACACGGCCGATCGGCTTGCCTTCAGAGGAGAGTGCGTGCAGCGCGCCGTCCACACCGCCGCCCGTGATGTAGACCGTGCCGTTCGCGGCGACGGCGACACCACTTGGCTTGCAGGGCAGAATCCACTCTGCGGCCAGTTTGTCAGTGGCAGTGTTGAACACCAGCAGGCTGTCCGATGTTGCTGCGGTCACATAGAGCTTGGTGCCATCGGGAGAGGGTGCCGCGTATTCTGGAGAAAGAGCCGGGACGGCCC
>DAOTMQ010000073.1:0-15076 GCA_035450385.1 Kiritimatiellia bacterium
ACTTTTTGTAGAAGATCAGGCGGAATGAGCGGGGATCGAGCTTGACGGTCAGGTTTTCGAGTTCAGCACCTTTGACGGATTGGTCGGAGCCGCCGTAAGTCTCCACGTGATAAGCCGCGTCGGAATCAATTCCGCCGAGCTTGAACGCACGGGAGTCCTCCTTGGCGTCGGCGCGCCGGAAAAAGAGCGCGAAGCCCGCTTGCAAATCAGGCCGGTGGCATTGCCACGCGCACCAGAGGTCGTTGCCGGCGCCGGTCTCATCGGTCAAAGGGTAGAAGTCGCCCATGTAGAACGGCTGCATGCGGGCGGCCACGTTGAAGATTTTTTTAAACCAAGCGGTTTCGGAATCGGCGAACGTGCGCTTCAGAATGCCACCATCGAAGTCTGACGGCGTGATGACTGTTCCGGAAGAGATGATGCTGAAAGCGCCATAGTCATCGCCGATCGGTACGCAGTTGAACTCGCAACCCTGAAAGGGCAGATAGGGACTGAGGTTCAATGTCGCGTTCTGCCCCAGAATGAAGGCAGTGTCGTGGGGTTTTTGTCCGATGAAGTAATCGCTGCGGCAGTAGACGTGCGCCCGCGAAATCATCTCGATGTCGATGCGACGCCCGCCGGACGCACAGTTCTCCTGTAGGATGTTCGGGAAGCGCGCACGCATGTCGTCGAGAAATCTATACAGAGCGCCGATGTGCTTGGCTTCGGCGATGCCGACACGGTCCGCCGCGTCCATGCTGTGCCAGACGGGGCCCGGCTCCATGTTGAAGTCTTGGCGGTAGACATCGATCTTATGTTTCTCGATCACGCCGTAGATCGTGTCTTGAATCCACTTGAACGCCTCGGGATTGCCGTAGTCGACAAGCTGTCCGTTGCGGTATTCGGGATGCGTCTTGAGAATCGGCGCGATATCGGTCATGCGCTCCGGCTCGAACCAGAGCAGAAACTTCATGCCGGCCCGATGCACCGCGTCGGCGATCGGCAGCAGGTCGCCCGTCGGATGCGTCGTTGTGTTGACGCGCCAGTCGCCCACGTACTTCCACCAGTTCGGGCCACAGTTGGAGTACAACTCGTCTTCATGCGGTGCCCCGTACCAACCCGCATCGACCCAGTAGGTGTCGAACGGCATCTTGTTGTCGAGGCAATACTTCAGTATATCGGCCATCATCTGCGGCGTCTTGTTGCCGCCGCCCGACGCGACAGCCAAAATTGGCGGAACGATCTCTCCCTTGGTGTCGCGCGGCACTTTGTTCTCAAGCATGAAGCGGCGGACCTGCGTCTTGAAGGCGCGGTGCGTCTGGTTCATACGGGTGAAGACGAGAGCGGAGGGTTGGCGAACGGCCTCCCCCGGCAGAAGCCGGAAGTGGCTCCGCTCCATGCCGATCTCCACATCGACCCCAGCGCCCGTATTCACGAAGCGCGCCTTCCATGATCCGGTCCAGCCCACCGCGAACAGATAGCCGGTCTGATCATCGATGCTCAGTTCAAGAAACGGAATGAAGTCGTTGGACGAACGTCCGCAGACCGATGCTAGAACGCGCTCCTGTCCCTCCTCGATGGTAAAGGTTTCCGGCACAAAATCGGTCTCTTTGCAGGTCGATCCCCGCAGGACATGCAATGAAACAGCCGCTCCCGGAGCAGGCTTCCCAACCGTGAGCTTCAACGAGCGAAAGTTGCCGACCACACCCGTCGGCTCGGACGCCGCCGAGTTGGTCACCAACACGGCGTACTCTTCGGCTGGAAACGCCTTGTAGCTTTTGCAAGCGAGCCGGATGAGCAGCTTCCCGTCCGCAGCGGCCATTGTCTTTGTCTCGGCGACATAGCGTTCTGTCTCACTCCGTGAACCCGGCACCGATGTCCGTGAAAATGCGCCCTCTTCTGTCGACGGCTTGTCGTCATAATCCAGTGCGGGCCAGCCGGCATCGAGTCGGCAGAGCAGAGGCTGAGCATCGACCCGCAGCACAAGTGCAGCCATGAGTGCCGATGTCCAAACGAGGGGTTTCGCGAAATTCGTGTTCGTTTTGATTATGTCTGACATGTCACTTCACCTCCTCGAACACCACACCGATTGGCGCGAGTTCAAGCGTTTTGCGAATGCTGCCCACAGTCACGACGGCCTTTACCGGTTTGCGCATGCGGTTGCAGGCGAGCAGCCAAGTCCTGCCGTCCTTCCGCCAGGTACGGCATACTACGTCTCCATAGCCCTTTTCAGTTGCGCCCTCGATCACAGCGGCGGGCGCGGTCTCTACGGAAAGCATAACAGACACGTGCGCATGGATTTCACGCACAATTTTCAATAAGTCGTTCCAGGCCCGCTTGTGTATGGCGTCATTCTCGCGTTTGACGAGATCAAAGAAAGAATAGAACACGAGCCCGTTCGCGCCGGCGGCAATCGACTGCCACGCCATAGAGCGCATCTCCTCGTACGTGGGCATCTTCACTTCGGGCCGCTTATCCTCCGGACGGTACTGCCCCCAGTTGAACGCTTGCGGAACGTTCCACATCGGCTTGAAGCCGAACGTGCTCTCGTTAGCGCGGCGCACCCAGTCGGACGCGATGCCAATCGTGGTGCGGTCCGCATCGCCGTGGTTACCAACGGGGTAAGGGTCCATCCCGATCACGTCATACCCAGAGAGAAGCGGTTGCACGTCCTGCGGCTTGTCGGTCACGATCCATGTGGGGTGATCAGGGTCAATCTCTCGCAGCAGGCGGTTGCGAGCCTCCAGCCGGTCCGCCAGCGCCACAGGTAATTCATCGCAGATATACCAAGCCAAGATGGCGGGATGATCGCCGAAGTTTTTCACTGTCTCGTGCGCGTAGTCGAGCGAGTGCTGCCCCGTGACACCCTTGTAGGTACCCTGCGTGGGATACATCACGCGAAGGCCGAGCTTCTGGCAAAGATCGAGCGCCGCGCGGTCCGGCCGGTGATACGGCATGAGACAGTTGAAGGGGCCGTTCGTGTAAATGAGAAGGTCTTCCCAGTTGATCCGCGACCAGTACGCCCCCAGCGGGAAGAATGGCTTGCCGTCCACGATCGCGCGATGGTGACGGTCTATCCACACCTTGCGCTTCGGTAGCTCCTTAACGCGGGTGAAGGGAATCGCCTTGTCACCGAGGTACTTCCCGTCCGCCGTTTCAAGCACGAACTTGAGCGGATGCGTTCCCTCCGTCAGTTCGGCGGCGGCGAAACGTCCTTCCGCCACGCCTTCGTTCATCCTGACGGCAGCGAAACGCTTCACGCCTACGGGCGTCACAATCTCAAAGAACCCCTTGAGCGACGTCACCGGGTATTTAAGCGGATTGGCGAAATAAAGCGCCCTCACTTCCACATCGCCTGTCACGGCCAGATCGCGGTATTCGGAGGTATGCACCGCGTCAACGCCTGGTTCCGTGGACACGGCCTCAATCGCGAAATCGTCGAAAAACATCCGCCCTTTGGCGCTCGACGGCGCCCAGACATAGAAGATGGCCGTCTTCGCATCGGGCGGCAACGGCGGCGTGGTCGCCTCCATGCGGAACCAACCGTCCTGCCCCACAGCGTTGTCGGTTTGCTCCACGGTCGTTATAGCCCCCAGCCCCTTGCTGTCCGCATCTTTCCAGCCCACACCGACGCTGATCTGGCCGCCGTCGCACGTAAGGGTATCGCGCTTCGCCCGAAGCGACACGCGGTACTTCACCCCCGGCTCCACGGCTATCCGATCCGTCCACGGCCACTTCGTCTTGGCGGCGTCAGCAATATCCATCACAAACCCGCGCGACCCCTTGTAGCCCACGCCGTCCGCCACACGCCATTCATCCGATGGGCAGTGCCAGCCGCCGGTCTTGTCCTTTTCGAAATCGCCTTGTGGAAAAAGGTTCGCGTCCGCCACTGCGCACAAACCAAACGGCACTACGCTGAGAACGACAATTCCAAACTTCTTTTCACACACGGGGGATTTCCTTTCATCAGCTTTTCACTAGGGTAACCCGAAAAGATTCCGGTTCCAATGAAAAAAGCGAAATCGGGCGCGTGTTGTTTGGGTATACACATTTTCTTGAACGTCGAACGTTGAGCGCTGAGTTGAACGTTACATGCTGGGTTGAGGTGCCCCTCCAGGGCACACGCGCGGGGAGACGGCACCCCGGGGCTGCGCGCCGCTTGCCCCGGGCTATGGTGAATCGGCCCGTTGGGCCGGCGTTCCACAAATTGCCGTCCGGTCTCTGGCGAATAGGGGCACGGGTTTTCCAACCCGTGCCACGGACAGGAATGTCCGTGCCCCTGTCCTTTGGGCACGTCGTTCTGGCGTGCGACGCCGGGCACGCAGCGTCAAAGCCCCGAAGGGGCGGTTCCTCCTTAGCCCAGGGCAAGCGAAGCGCAGCCCTGGGTCGCGACGCCAACATTCCGTGGCCTGAAGGGCCACTTCAAAGAAACGACCTGCAGCGGGTTCAAACGCTCAACGATCCATCCATCCTTCCGCTCCAAATCATGTTAATCATGTCAAAAAAACGTATCCCCCCTTTTCACCAGAAACGCATGGTCTTCGCACCCCCTGTCGCTAACCGATTACCGGCAAGCGGTATTCCGCGCTTGTTTAAGGATCGGACAGATCAGACAGATCGGTCTGATTTTCAGATGGCTTCCGCACAAACAATCGGCTTGTACCGGTCACGGCGTTTCAGTATGGTTCCCGCCTACGTCGTGGCACTCATTTACGAGGATAGAATAGGATGGCAGAGATTTTTTTAACCAGTGAAGCCGGCAAGACCGCGCTTGAAACGCTCATATCGGAATTGGCGGTCGCGCCGCGTCAAATCATCGCGGTCGAGACCCTGTTGGCGGAAGGCAATACCATTCCGTTTATTGCGCGTTACCGTAAGGAGGTTCACGGTAATCTAGACGAGGTGCAGATCTCCAAGATTCAGGAGCGCCTGACTTATTACCGCGAACTGGAGGAGCGGCGCACGACGATTCTGGCATCCATCGAAGAGCAGGGCAAATTGTCGCCGGAGTTGAAAGCCAAGATTCTGGCCTGCAACGTAAAAACTGCGCTCGAAGACCTTTACCTGCCCTACAAACCCAAGCGCCGCACACGCGCCATGATCGCGCGCGAGAAGGGTCTCGAACCGTTGGCCGAGCTGATTCTGGCGCAGGATGTTGACGCAGATCCCGATGACGCGGCAGCCGCTTTTGTGGATGATGAAAAAGGCGTGGCGGACGTCAACGCGGCACTGGCGGGTGCACGCGACATCGTGGCCGAGACCGTCGCCGAGAATGCGGATGTACGCGGCTTGGTGCGTCAGGCATTTGCCACGCAGGGCGTGGTGGCGTCGGAGGTGGTCGATCCCAAACCGACCGAGCCGACCAAGTTCGAGCAGTATTACGAGTTTTCGGAGCGGCTGAGCGACATTCCTTCCCATCGCTTCCTTGCGATCCGTCGCGGCCAGACCGAAGGCGTGTTGCGTGTGCGCGTGACGTGCGAGGCCGCTCCATTGCTGGAATGCATCGGCGAGATGGTCGCGCTGAATCCCAGCTCGCGCTTTGCGCCACATCTGAAAGAGGCAATCGAAGACAGCTACAAGCGGTTGATCGCGCCGAGCGTCGAGGTCGATGTCATGGTCGAAACCAAGATGAAGGCCGACCGCGCGGCGGTGGAGATCTTCGCGCAGAACCTGCGCAACCTGTTGCTGCAGGCGCCGCTCGGCGATAAAAAGGTCGTGGGCATCGATCCGGGGTTGCGTACCGGGTGCAAGTGCGTGGCGCTGGATTCGACCGGAAAGTTTTTGGAAACCTGCACCATCTTTCCCTCTCAGAGCGGACGGCGCGAGATCGAGGCGAAAGTCGATATCTGCAAACTGGTGGCCAAGCACCGTCCGACGGCGATTGCGGTCGGCAACGGTACCGGCGGTCGCGAGACCGAGTCGTTCGTGCGCGGTGTGCTGAAAGAGGCGAACATCAAAGACGTGATGGTGATCTCCGTCAACGAGTCCGGCGCGTCCGTCTACAGCGCGTCGGAAGTGGCGCGCGACGAGTTCCCCGATCTCGACCTGACGATCCGTGGCGCGATTTCGATCGGACGGCGCTTGCAAGACCCGCTGGCGGAGTTGGTGAAGATAGATCCTAAGGCGATCGGTGTGGGACAGTACCAGCATGATGTGCATCAGCCGTTGCTGGCCGACAAGTTGGATGAAGTGGTGGTGAGCTGCGTGAATCATGTCGGCGTGGAGTTAAACACCGCCAGCGCTCCGTTGCTGACGCGCGTTTCAGGCATCGGTGGCGCGATGGCCAAGAAGATTGTCACCTACCGCAACGAGAACGGTGCCTTTACTTGTCGGCGTCAACTGGGCAAGGTTCCGGGGCTGGGGCCCAAGACGTTCGAGCAGGCCGCAGGTTTTTTGCGCATCCGCGACGGCGAGCATCCGCTGGACGCCTCGGCGGTTCATCCGGAACGCTACGCACTGGTCGAGCAGATGGCCGCCGATCTGGGCGTGGCGCTGTCGGACCTGATCGGTAATAACACGTTGGTGGACCAGATCGATTACATCAAGTACGTGTCGGATTCGGTGGGCGAGCCAACACTGCGCGACATCATCGCCGAACTGAAGAAGCCGGGACGCGACCCACGCGCGACGTTTGAAAAACCGGCCTTCCGCGACGACGTGACCGAGTTAGAGCATGTCAAAGAGGGCATGGTGCTGGAAGGGATCGTGACCAACGTCACGGCGTTCGGCGCTTTTGTCGATATCGGTGTGCATCAGGACGGCCTGGTGCATGTGTCGGAGCTTTCAGATCGTTTTGTACGCGATCCGTCCGAGGTGGTCAAGGCCGGCGACAAGCTGAAGGTGCGCGTGCTGAGCGTGGACAAAGCGCGCCGGCGCATCTCGCTGAGCGCCAAGACGCAGCCCGCGCCGACGGGCAAGCGCGAGAGTGGCGGTGGCGGCGACCGCCGTTCCGGTCCGCCGCGCGGTAGGGGCGACTCCTCCGGGCGCACCGCGTCCGGCGGCGGATTCACGGTGAATCCGTTCGCCGGGTTGTAGGATGCGTAATCTGTGTCATCTGTGGATGAAAAATGCTATAGCACCCATGTGATCGCGGCCATCGCCACCGCTGCGGGGCCGGCGGGCGTGAGCATCGTGCGGGTTTCCGGGGCCGGTGTGCTGGAGGTCGGCGACCGTCTGGTGCCGGGGCTGCGTTGTCCGCCCAGCCAGCGCGCGGCGGGCACCTTTTTCCATGCGCGCGTGACCCATCCGGTGACCGGTGCCGGTGTCGATGATGCTGTGTTTCTGATCTACCGCGCACCGCACAGTTATACCGGCGAAGATACGCTGGAGATTCAGGGGCACGGCGGCGCGTTGCCTTCGCGCCGTCTGCTGGAGGCGGTGCTGGCGGCAGGTGCGCGTCTGGCCGAACCCGGCGAGTTCACACGCCGCGCCTTTCTCAACGGACGCATGGATTTAACGCAGGCCGAGGCGGTGTGCGACTTGATCCAATCCCGCACCGAACGCGCCGCGCATGTGGCCCGCGCCCAGCTCGACGGCGCACTGGGGGGGCGCGTAGCGTCGCTTTACGATGCGGTTACGGCGGTCTGCGCCGAGGTGGAGCATCTGCTGGATTTCGACGAGGGCGAACTGCCGCCCCTTTTTACAGAGCGCGCAAGCGAGCGGTTGACGGCGTGCATGACCGAGATGGAGCAGTTGGCGGCGTCGTGGCACGAGGGGCATCTGATCCGCGAGGGTGCGCTGGTGGTTCTGGCCGGACGTCCCAACGTCGGCAAGTCTTCGCTGATGAATGCCTTGCTGGGCACCCGCCGCGCCATCGTACACGACCTGCCGGGCACCACACGCGATGCGATCGAAGAATCGCTCGTGCTGTACGGGGTGCCGCTGCGGCTGGTCGACACCGCCGGCCTGCGCGACGCGCAGGACGGCGTCGAGCGCGAAGGCGTCGAGCGAGCGCGCGCCGTGATCCATCAGGCGGACCTGATCCTTTATCTGGTGGATGGGTCGGTGCCGCAGTCTGAAACGCTGGATGAGGTTTGTGCGGCGTTCCCGGCTGGGCGCGTGATGGTGGTTGTTACGAAATGCGACCTACCGGCGGCGGCGCCCTTGGAGATACCGCCGGAGCTGGCTTACATGCGTGTCTCCGCGAAGAGCGGCGAGGGGCTGGAAGCGTTGAAGCGGATGGTGGCCGAGACCTTGGGCGTGACAGAAGAAACTTACGGGCAGCCGATTGTCTCGCTGCGGCATATCACTGAGTTGCGCACGGCGCTTGAACAAAGTCAGGAAGCGCGCGCCGCGCTGGACGCCGGTGAAAGCGGACTGGTGCTTGCGGCCGGTCATCTGCGCGGCGCGGCCGAAGCGCTCGGACGCATGATCGGGCGCGTCTACACTGAAGATCTGCTCGACACCATCTTCAGCCGCTTCTGTGTCGGCAAGTGAGGATGACGGCTTGACTTTTATGGGGTCACAGGAATATAACCAAACACGGAAGCGAACGTGCGTTCTTGAAACGGAAGGAGTTGTTTCATGAGAGAATCCCGGTGCCTTAGTCGGCCTGATTGCCGGATGTTCTTTGGAGCCGTGTGCGCCGCCGTGAGGCGGGGTATCTATACTCATCGCTCTCGGGCGCTCGGCTGACCACTGGGACCGGGACGTTGGCGCCCTTCACGCTCGCGCCGCTCCATGCGTTCTTTGAGGCGGCGCCGGCCCTCGGCTGTGATGAGTTCGTTGGCCTTCGCACGCTGCGCTTCGGTCAGGTTGTCGCGGATCACCACCAGAATCTGCGTGGAAAGCTTGGCTTGTTCTGTCCGCATCGTGCCGATGCGCTCGACCAGTTTCATGAGTTCTTCTGTTGATTGGCCGGGTTCAGCCAGAACTTTTTTTGCGATGTCCGCCTGTTGAAGCGCGGCCATGTGGATTTCCTCATCCAGCGTCCTGAGCCGCGTATCAATCCTGTCCATCTCCTCCTTAAGCTTCTGTGCCTGCTCCGAGTGGATGCCGACCTTCTCCATAAATTCTGGATTCATAACCTGTTTGCCCACCCAGTTTCCATAATTCAAAGAGCGCGACATCATACGTGGACGTTCGCGGTTCGCCGCCGCATCGGGTTGCTGCGCAAAGAGAGAGGCGCTGACAAGCGCAAAAATGAGTGCCAGAGTGAGATTTTGCATGGGTTATTTCCTCGATGTAAGACAAAAACCAAGAAAGAAAACGGTTTTCTCATCGCTTTTATTGTCGGTTGTTCATAAAATTTACAGACTGTGCGAAAATGCACAACCGCTTGTCGTCCCAAAAAACGCATGTTTTCTGCTCATCCGTAGTGATTTTCTGTCGTTTTCGACGCATCGCGTGATAAATCCAGAAAAACGAAAAATAAATCCGAAATGGTAAAAAAATATTTTTTAATCATAACATACTTATTGTGAACAGGTTACAACTTTTCCACTATTTCACTTTACAGGTTTTCCCGAGGTTTCTCCCTTCGCCCTCCCTGTTAACAACTTTTGTCCATCTTCCGTGTCCGCACCCGGGTTCACGGTTCGGGATCGACATAACTACTTCAATTTGGCTGGGTTAGAGGCCTGATCCATCCTGTTGATAACCTGTTGATCGATTGATTATTCTTTCCCCTTGAACGGAAAAGACAAATATGGTTCAACAGTGTTGTTACCACGGGTTCTCTTTTCCGTTTTTACCTTCTCACCTTGACCTGTTTTTGTGTGTCCTATGAATGCTCTCGAATTATGGGAAAAAGCGTGTGCGCACTTAAGGTGCGCTCTGAACGATGACGTCTACCTGCGTTGGATCGAGGGTATCAAACCCTCCTCCATCCGCGGTAATCTGTTTGTCCTGTACGCTGATAATGAATGTCATCAGGCCTGGCTGGAAGACAACTATCAGCAGGTCATCAAGGAGGCGTTACTTCTGGCCGGTGCGCCGCAGGATCTTTCGGTCCGTTTCGAGGTCGAGGCCCGCGATCCAGCGGTCCTGAGAGCGGAACTTGAAGCGGCAAAACCCAAGCTGGATCCCAAGCAGACTCCTTCAGGGAGACGCCGGAGCAGACAACCGATCGCCAATGGGAACGGCAGTCCGCTGAACAGTGCTTTCACGTTTGAAAATTTTGTCACCGGCCCTTCGAACAGTTTTGCGCACGCGGCGGCGCTGGGTGTCTCGCAATCACCCGGACGTGCCTACAACCCGCTTTTTATTTACGGACAAACCGGAATCGGAAAAACCCACCTCATGCAGGCCATCGGCCATCGCGCCTTGCAACTGCCCGGCACAAGCGTGAGTTATGTTTCGACCGAGACTCTGCTCAACGAGTATATTGAGTCGCTGGCCAAGCGAACAACGACGAATTTCCGCAATAAGTACCGTAAGACGGATGTCCTGCTTGTGGACGACATTCAGTTCCTTGCCGGCAAGGAGCGGTTGCAGGAGGAGTTTTTCCATACTTTCAACGTCCTGTATGACGCACGTAAACAGATCATCATGACCAGCGACCTGCCGCCGCGGGAGTTATCCGGGCTTGAGCCGCGTTTGGTCTCACGCTTCGAGTGGGGACTTGTCACGGAGATCGAGTCGCCCGATTTCGAGACCCGTCTGGCTATTCTGCGCTACAAGCAGACATTGACCAAAGTCGGCTTGCACGATGACTTGCTCACTTTCATTGCCGACAATATCAAATCTAACGTTCGCAGCCTCGAAGGTGCATTGACGCGCGCGGTCTCCTTCTCGTCTCTTAACCCAGAAATTCCGATGACGCTGGATGTTTTACGCAATCTGCTTAAGGACCAGTTGAGTGACGAACGCCAGAAAGAACTCTCTTTTGAGGATATCCAGCGCATGGTAGCCGATTATTTCGACCTGCGCCTAGCCGACATGACCAGCAAGCGCCGTCCTCGCTCGGTCGCCGCACCACGCCAAGTGGCCATGTTCCTCTGCCGGAAACTGACACGCTCATCCCTTCCTGAAATCGCCAAGGCATTCGACAAAACGCACGCCACCGTCGTACACGCCTGCAAGACCATCCAAGACCGTATCCAAGTCGAAGACGAGTTGCGCAACTCCGTGCATGAAATCACGCGGAAACTGGGGCGCGATCCTCTCGCCTCGCAAATCTGACCCTCTTGATAACCTGTCGATATCCTTATGGCATGACGTTCATCACTTTTCAATTTCTTCCGACTTATCACCACGCGCTTTTTTCGTATCCTCCCCGCTGTTCATATCCCGCCCTCTTGTCAACAAGTTACCGTTGGTATAGAGATTGACATAACCTTTTAAAAATCAGGATGTTATGACGTTTTTAACAGAACTTTTATCGCTTACTGTTACTTCTAATCATTCTTTACTTTAATACCCCTATTCCGCTACACTAGGGGCTTCACGTCACGAAAAGCGGAAAAAGTCGGGACGGTTTTAAGGAGTTTAGGAAATGAAGTTTTCCATTGTCCGGTCCAAGTTTCTTGATGGTTTGCAGAGAATCCAGAATGTGGTTTCTGGCAGAGGAACGTTGCAGATCTTGCAAAATGCGATGATTGAAGCAGCAGACGGTCGTCTTTGTATGACCACGACGGATCTCGATATTTCTGAGCGTTGCTATGTCGAATGTCAGATCGAAGAGTCTGGGAGCACAACACTGCCGATCCGTCGGTTGGCCAGCATCATCCGCGAACTGGATGAAGGCCAGATCATGGTCGAGGTCAACGAGGACGACGTGGCGACCGTGCAGTCTGGATCATCCTACTTCAAGATCATCGGTATGTCCGTCCGCGATTTTCCGCCGGTGCCGGTTACCGAGGGTAAGTTCTGTTACCGCATTGATCAGGGCGTGTTGCGCGAGATGTTGCGCAAAACCAGCTATGCGATCTCGCAGGACGAGACCCGCCGTGTGCTGAACGGTGTGCTGATGGCGTTCAAAGATAACAAACTGACGATGGTCGCAACCGACGGTCGTCGCTTGGCTCTGGTTGAGCAAGAGATTGAGTTTCCGCCGGAGGCGGAAGCCGAGTTGATCCTGCCCAATAAGGCCGTGACCGAACTCATGCGCCTGCTCAGCAACGAGGGCGACCTCAAGGTGTACGCACAGAAAAATCAGGCGGTCTTCGAGATCGGAACGACGATGATGAGCAGCAAGCTGATTGACGGTGTTTATCCCAACTACCGTCAGGTCATTCCGGGGGCGTGCGATGAGCGCGTCGTGATCGAGCGCGAGGCGCTACTGTCGGCATTGCGCCGCGTGTCAGTCGTGACAACGGACAAGTCTAATGCCACGCGCCTGACCTTTTCGGCCAATCAATTGACCATCAGCATCAATACGCCGGACGTTGGCGAAGGACGCGACACGCTCCCCGTTAAATATGCCGGCAAAGAGATCTCGATCATCTTCAATCCTGAGTATGTTATGGATCCGTTGAAGAACATCGACGACGACGAAGTCTATCTCGAGATGAATGACGGTCACAGTCCAGCGTTGCTCAAATGCAATGTGCCTTTCTTGTACGTCTTGATGCCATTGCGCATTAGTTGAAAAAACGGGGTTGATTTTATCGGTCTAGCTCGGGTATGATCCTCCCCGCCTCTTTTTTAGAAGGCTGTCTTTTTTGCCTCATGGTGTAACGGTAGCACAGCAGACTCTGGATCTGCTTGTTTAGGTTCGAATCCTAATGAGGCAACCATTCCAACACGGGCGGAGCCCGCGTTTAGTGCGTTAGTGCATGGGGGCACGGGTTTTCCAACCCGTGCCACGGACAGGAATGTCCGTACTCCTGTTCTTTGGAGGTTTATGTAAGACAACGACTTTGGCGAAAAAAAAACGCAAAAACCTGTTTTTTGGCTTGCAAGGTCTGCCCCGTTTAGGTTAATCTGTGCCATACAACGAAAGAATGGTCTCGATTGGCGGCGCGGAAGGCGGGTGCCTTCTCTCTGTTCGTCGGGATTTTGAAGGATTACAGTCAATTAACGCACTTATAGGAGGGTTTCTTAAATGAACCTGACTTCAAAGCGTATGCTACAGTTTTTGTCGGTGTGCGCGGGCGCTTTTGCGCTCACGGCAGCGGCACAAAACTTTAATGTCCAAAACGTTTGGGTCTCGGATAACTTCGAGGCCGAAGGGGACGGCTACACGAATGCAACGCCTGGTTTGGCAGCCGGGATGTACAAGGCATACGTGTGGGGCGGTAACATGGGAACGGATTACACGAACGTGGCGTGGGGAGCCGGGGCAGGCGATGCGTCGACCATCGTCGGACTGGCTGAAGGTGACTCCTACGGCGGGGCGCTTCCGATCACCAACACCAATGCTCGTGCGCAGGCGCTCAAGCTCGAGACCGAAGGTCAGACGCTGACGCGCTACGTCGCCTTCGAGAACATCGACGACGGTTCGACCACGGGAGGTATTCCTCGGACCCGGCCGAAAGCGATCGATTTCTATGGTGCGCCGGTCTACGTGGATACGTTGATCAAGTTCACGCCGAGCGAAGATGATCCCGATCCCGAGAGTACCGACCCCCTCATCAAGGTCGCGGTCTTCGTGAACGCTAATTCCAATCTGGTGGTCCGCCACCTAAAGTTCGATGGGAGTAATCAAATCCCCACAAACAGCGTGATTGAAACATTGGAAACGGGAGCCGGTTCCGTTCCGCTGGTGATCAATCCCGAGGCATGGTACCGTCTCACGCTCAAGTTGGAAAATGATGGAGTTCAGACGGGCTGGTCGTATATCGAGATCTGGTTGGATGGGACCAAACTGACCCACGCTAACGCAGCTCTCAATGCGACTACCTTCTCCGGTGGATCGTGGTTCTTCTCGCTTCGTACGTCGGAGGGCTCGTTCAGCCAGGTTTCCTTCCAGGGCACTGGTTATGTGGACGATCTGGTCATCGCTGATGGTATCACGCCCTTCAGCACAACGGCAGGTACAACCCTTACGCTGGTCTTCAACGACAATCTGCTGAACGTGTTTGACATAGACAATGTGAGTGTCTCGTCGAACGCGACCATCACCAGCGGTGACACACTGAAGATCTATACCGAAGACTGGTACCAGATCAACAGCATCACCGGCGATGGCATTACGTGGACTGGCGATACGCCAGGCGAGTTGGTTACCAACGTGACCGGTACGATTTCGGCGGATGTCGCCGGCCGTACGGCCACGATCAATGCTGGCCTGTACACCGGCACCATCAATACCGGTGTAGGCTCATATACAAATGTTCCTGCCAACAAGGTGGCTGCATGGGCCGTCGCCAACAACCTGGCTCTGGCGGATGTCCTGCTGAATGCCGGAGACTACCTCGACAACTACCTGATGAACGTTGATGTGGATGTCGAAACGGGGATTGAAATCACTTCAATCGTCTATGATGCGGCCGAAGAGGAGGCGACGATCACGGTCGAGGCGGTCAGCACGGAGGTGGACTTCAATGCCATCAACGGCGAGCTGGTGGTGTGGACGACCGACAACTTGGGGACGGCGTTCGGCCAGGCTGAAGGGGAGAAGTTCTCGTTCACCATCGACGAATCCGGTGAGGTGGTCACGTTCACGGTGAAAGCGACAGCCGGCAACTTCATCCGGGCGCGCGTGCAATAAGTACGATACCCTGATATGACAGTCTGATTTAAGACGACATGCGGAGCCCGCGGCATTGCTGCGGGCTCTGCTGTTTTTATCCCTGCTTGTCTCATTCTGACCGACGTGATACGATACCCCTGAACTCGATTCATCTTTTACTTTCACTCATCAGGGGAGAAACCATGAGCTTGGGCAATGTTTCACGTCGTCATTTCCTGGCCGGGACGGGCGCCTCGCTGGCTGTGCCAGCCATTCTGTCATCCGGATGTGTCAGCGCCAAAGGCGTGACCGCGCGCCGTCCGCTGCCGTCCGAACGCCTCAACGTCGGCTTTATCGGCTACGGCACGATGGCGCACGACAATATCGGTAACTTTCTGAATAACGATCAGGTGCAGGTCGTCGCGATCGCCGACTGCAACAAGGAGTCGAGCCTGTACGGCTATCGCGCCGAGCGGCAGGGCGGCCGCGAACCGGGCCGCCGTCGCGTCAATGAGTTCTATGCCAAGAAGCTGAACCGTCCGGATT
>DAOTMQ010000074.1:0-15069 GCA_035450385.1 Kiritimatiellia bacterium
CTCGGCATCGGTGCCGCGTTGCTAATTTTGAAGAACCTGCATGAGTTGGTCGATATGTTGGCGCGCCTCGGTGTCGAGGTTTTCCCGAAAAGCATCTATGGACTGGCCGAGATCCCGTGGCGTGTGATACCGAGCGAAGTGGCCAGCGTGGCTGTATCCGTGATTCTTTTCTGTACCGTGGCCAGTTTCCTGCCGGCGTGGCGTGCCGCGCGCATGGACCCGGTCACCGCCCTGAGGAAAGAGTGATGCTCGAAGCAACCAATCTTCGTAAAACCTACAAGTTGCCCCGCAAACGGGTCGAGGTGCTGAAAGGCGCCTCGCTGCATGTGGCCCAAGGCGAGTGCGTCGCCATCGTCGGCCGCAGCGGTGCCGGCAAAAGCACGCTGCTGCATGTGTTGGGGGGGCTTGACCGGCCCAACGCGGGCGAGGTGCGTATCGATGGCCAGCCGCTCTATGCGCTCTCGCAGCGCCGCCGCACCGCATTGCGCGCCGCCAAGATCGGCTTCGTCTTCCAGTCTTACCACCTGCTTCCTGAGATGGACGTAACCGAGAATGTCATGCTGCCGGCCATGACCGGCGTGACGCACCTCCCGCGCCGTCAGATACGCAAGCGCGCGCTGACGTTGCTTGATCAGGTGGGGCTGGCCGACCGCGCCTGCCACATGCCGCTCGAACTTTCCGGCGGCGAGCAGCAGCGCGTGGCGCTGGCGCGCGCACTCATTACCGATCCGGCCCTGATTCTGGCCGACGAACCTACCGGCAACCTTGATCGCACGACCGGCGCACAGATCATGGAACTGCTCTTCGGGCTCTCCCACTCACGGGCGCTCTCGCTGGTTATGGTTACCCATTCGCCCGAGACCGCTGCCCTCTGTGACCGCGTGCTTGAACTGCGCGATGGTCTGCTTCAGACGCCGTGACCGTTGCGGTTTTACGGCCAGATCGAGCGCAGGGCGTGTGCGCTGCCACGCACAGCCTTCGCCTGCCCTGCCACGACGGTCCATGTCACCGTCTCCAGTTTCGGGTCCGCGATCGCCGCGACCGGCGCGTACATCAGACCGTCCTGTGAGAAGAGTTCGACGCAGGTGCGGTCGACGAACAGGATCAGCGCCAACTTACCGTCTTGGATCGGCCACGTTGTCTTGTGTTTGGCGAGAGTCAGTTCCTGCTGGGCGGCATGGTAGCGAAGAGGGATGCCCAGTACGTTGAACATCACATCCGCATCCGGCGAGAGCGTGCAGGCGATATGCAGTTCCAGCAGTTCGGCTCGGAGGTCAGTCAGCGGTTGGCTCGTGCCGGCCGCGGCTTCGAACGGCCCGAATGCGGCTGTGCGCTCGCGCAGCGTGGTCAACTCAGCAACGGGGTTGCGAGTTAGTTTCACGCCTTCCGCTGTGCGGGCAAGCCCCAATTCTTGCGGAAGTCCCAGACATTGGTTGAAGGGCATGCCGGGCGACGGAGCCCGTAGCCACGGGATCAGAATACGGCGTCCTTGCGGCACATTGTCGAAGGTTTGAGCGGCGTAGTAAATCGAGCCCCAGTGGCCGCGCAACCGTTCTGCCGTCGGCTTGAAGGTGCTCCCGTCGAAAGAGCCCACGGCGTATCGGCCGTCGGCACCGAAGAGCACCCACTGCTTCTCGGATGAACCCGCAACGGCGAGTTCGAAGAGGTCGGGGCACTCGTACAGATAAGAACCGCCGCCGGTGTCACCCTCGACGGTCGAGAGGCGGGTCCACTCCCGCAGGTTGGGCGATGTCAAGAGCTCGACCGTGTGGCGCTTTTCCGGATGGCCCACGTAGAGTGCCATGATCCAGCGGCGGGTGGGCGCGTGCCAGAAGACCTTGGGGTCCCGGTTGCCGGGAGTGATATTGGTCACGACCGGATTGCCCTCGAACTTGGTGAATGTCCTGCCGTCGAGACTATAAGCGATACATTGGGTGGCGGGGTTGCCTGCCGCCGTGTAGATCAGCACCAACGGCGCGCGTCCGTTGCGACCGAAACCGCTGGTGTTGGTGTGGTCAACCACCGCACTGCCGCTGAACATGGGGCCCAACGTGTCGGGATAGAGCGCCTCGCCAAGCTCGGTCCACTGCACGAGGTCTTTGGAAACTGCGTGCCCCCAATGCATGTTGCCCCAGTTGACACCGTAGGGATTGTGCTGGAAAAAGAGGTGGTACTCGCCGTTGTAATAGACCAGTCCGTTCGGATCGTTGTTCCAGCCGCGACGCGGCGAGACGTGAAGCTGCGGACGCAAGGGCTCGCGGTAGAGGCCCTCAGCGGGGAACGCCTCATCTGACAGCTTGACCGCCGCGAGTCCTCGTGAGTCGCCCGGCAACTTCTCCGCCCAAAGCGTGAGCCGCCGCCCTGTCCATGCGGCGAGATCGAGCGGTGCCCACCAATCGGGTTCGTCGTCGGCCAGTTCAATGTCAAAAAAGCGCAACGTTTCCGCGCCATCGCGCAGTTCCATCCGGGTTTTAGCGCCGCCATTTTTGACCGGTAGCAGGAGCCAGCGTTTGTCGGCGGTGAGGTCGCGCGTCACGTTTTTCTGCGGTAGGAATGGGGGAATGTCGCACGCGACGATCTGGTCGATGTTGATATGTCCCCAGCCGCCTGTGGCGTTGTCCACGATCTGGATGCACGCGGCCCGGCCCTCCAGATCCGCGACATCCCAGCTTGCCAGTTCAAGTTCTTCGCTGCCGCCGGGTTTGAGGTTTGGGCCGGTGGCCGTGCGGACCACTTTTCCGTCCACGAGCAGGTTGATGCAGGTTTTGCCCGGCCATCCGCCACCGCCGATCAGGAAGGAGATGTGTTTCCGCTCAATCACGAAGATCGGTGAGGTCAAGAGCCCAGTTGTCTTATCACCGCCACTGAACGAATTGACGAGACCCTTGCCTTTGAACCCGGACACATGCATCTGGCCTGGCAGCGTGCCTCGGGCTGGCGCTTTGCCGAATGCCGTGCCCTCTACCTGCCAGACACCGTAATCCGTGCCTTCGAAATCCGCGATCACAATATCCGGACGCGGAGCGGCGCAGAGAGTGTGTGTGAGCAACACCGCGATCAAGCCAATCCCTGTATACAACCGTGAAACGACCGATTTAATTCCGAGTGTTTTCATAAATGCCTTTCATTTTACAGCAGGTGTCTGCGCCGCGCCGGTTCCAGCGTGCGTCGAGTTCGGCGGCAACGATCTCGTCGCCCTCGCTGCGGACGCAACCGGAACCGTCGTTGTTGGCGTGCCAGTTCGTGTAGGTATCTGGTGCTGCGACGTATGCCGATGACCGGTCGAAACTTGACACGCATCCGCTACGCTCGCCTGGAACGGGAGGCACGGCGAGTAGGTCTAGGCGGAAGAGGCGCTCAGCGAGCTGCTCGTAGGAGAACTCGTTTTCTGGCGCTGTCAGTGCGCCTGAGACGGAGGCAGCAGAAACTGCGAATGCGACGAGTCGGGATCGGATCATGGCGTTGCTTAATGGATCGTTATGACGGTGCCGGGAAGGGTCACCTTAAGTGTGATGGTTTGGGTGGAGGTGTCGTGAAGCAGGTCGGAGTAGGGCGGAAGCCCCGTGACGGCGGCGAACCCCGCCGGGCTTTGCAGTGTACCGTCGCCGTAATCGACGATGAGATGCTCGCCGACTGGCGGGCGTTCGCCGATGTTCAGCGTGAAACCGCTCAGGTTTGCCGTGCCGCGTACGGTGAGAGCCTGCCCCGCGCGCCATACCAGTGTGCCGTTGCCGTCGAACGAGGCGCCAGTCTCCACCGTTATGGCGCAGGAGGCGAGCGTGCCGATAGCGTTGAGCGTGCCTTGGGAGATGTGCGTGACTCCTGCGTACGTGTTGTTGCCCAGAAGCGTCAGCGATCCCGTTCCTGTTTTGTTCAGCCCGCCCGGTCCTGAAAGCGTGCCGGAAAGGGACACGGCATTTGTTCCGGTGGCGAACGTCACCGGAAACTCGTGTCCGGTCAGGGTCATGTCCAATGGAGACGCCCAATGCGCGGTGGCCAGCACGGTGCCGCCGCCAAGTTCGATATCATACTTACCCGAGCTGCTAATCAGACCGCCCGCCGCGACGGCCAGCGTGCCGCCGTTGAGCGTATAGATGCCGTGTCCTCCCCCTAGTCCAAAGGTGATCGGGTTGGCGTTGGTCACCACCCCGCCTGTCTGGTGGAGCGTGCCTGTGATCAGCACCGCGTGTCCGTATCCGATGACGAGATTCTGTCCGACATTCAGCGTGCCGTCGCTCAGCTCGTAGCGTGCCCGTGTGTCTCTGTGGTTACTTGCGCCGATGTAGACCGTTTTGCCTGCCTGGAACAGCCCGCCGTTCTGGCTGACGGTGCCGATGCCGCCGTCGCGTCCGATGACGATGTTATCGCCGAGCACGCCGTTGACGGTCAGCACGGCGTTCGTACGGATGGCAAGCTCGCCGCTGGACGCGCGACCGTCGCCGATGTAGAAGCGACTGGGTGTGCCGATGCCATTCAGCGTAAGCGCGGAGTTGAGCGTGACGGTGCCGCCGTTAATTGAGAAGCGTTGAACTGTGACGGGGAGGTCGAGCGTCAGGTTGTTGGTGCCGCGTTTTTCAAAAACGCCGGTCGCGATCAGCCCTGGGCCACCGAGCGTATAGGCGTACATGGTGTTCTCCGCCCACACACTGCAAGGAGAGATGGCGGCGGGCACGGTAATGGCCGTATCTGACGCAACGTAGGTATCGTCCAGACGCACGTCGTCGCCGTATTCGGCGATCTGTGCGAACGGCAGGGTGTTGCCTGATGCGTCCCGCCAGTTGACGTCGGACGTGTTCCAGATTGCGGACTGTGCGCCCTCCCAGCGCAATGGCGGCATGCCGGAACGTGCCGTCAGAACGGCTTTGAGCACGTTCCCCTCCGTGACAAGATAACCCGTGGCGGGGCGGAGCGAGTCGATGGTCAGGGACGACGGCGGGGTGCCGATGACTGAATTCCAAGCTAGTAGCGTGATCTTCGAGCCTGCGGTAAGTTCGCCCAGATTGGGCACGCGCAATGTGACGGACGGCACGGCGGAGAAGTCGACCGTACCCGTCACCTGCAGGGCGGCGGTGGTATTGGTCGGGGCGACCGCACCGAAATCGACGGTTAGCCCCGTGTCCGGCGCGGAGAAGGTGAGCGCGGCAACGGTATACGGGAGCGTAGCGCTCTTTAGGGAGACGCCGATCGCTCCCGAAGTGACTGTGAGCGGGACAGCCAGCGAGCCGCCCGAAACCCCCAGCAACGTGCCGGAGCCGGTCTTGGTCGCGACGCCATCGCCCGTAATTGTACCGCCGAGCTTCAGGGTCACGTCTTCCGAGACCGCGAACGTGGCGGTCGTCGCATTCGAAATGACGCCTTGGTTCACCAGCGTCATATCCGCTACAGCGGCCAGTGTGGCATTGGATGCGAAGGTGAACGCTCCTGCACCGAGCGCGGTATCGTGGGCGATCACGACCGTACCTTCGCGCAGTACGACGCCGCCTCTGAACAGGTTCGTACCGGAAAGAAGGAGTGTACCGGGGCCTGCTTTAGCGAGACTGTTGATGCCTCCGCTGTCTTTATTCCAGTCTTGGATATTCGCCAAAAACTCCAAGTCAGGATCTGCGTCCCCCGTGATGTCCGTGATGTCTAGGGTGAGCACTGGATTCCCGTTGCCACCGATATTGACGTTGTTCAGGTTGTTAAGCGGCAGATCGGCCACTATGATGCGTGCCGGAGCGTTACCGCCGTACAGGTTGGTGACGGTCACTGAGCCCGCCAGTTGAAAGGACTGTGCGGCGACGTTCGCCCCGCCGTTGCAGTGCAGTGTCGCTCCGCTGCCCATTTGGAGGTCCCAGAGCGTATTGTAGCGACCCTTGCTATCAAGCGTGGCGTTGTTTAAGACGATGGAAGGAGAACCGGTTGTGTTCCAGTTGAGGCTGCTTGGGCCGAACAGGTCGCTGTCTTGAAGGTAGACGGTACCGTTCGTGATGAGGGCCGAGGCGATGGCCGAGTGCGGGCCGGGAAGATTGCCGGGCAGCCAGTGTGGCGAACTCCAGTCGTTGTCGCTTCCGTCCCACGTCACGGTGGAGGGGGAAGCGGTCACGGAAACACGTTTCGCGGCAGTGTCGTGAAGGAACGTCAGCGCGACGCCCGCCGGTGTTTCGGCGGGGGCGGCAGGCAACGTGCCGGAAAACGTGCCCGTATACGTGATGAGCGGATAGGTTCTGGCCTCCTGCCAGCCGCCGTTGCGGATCGTGATGGTGGGTGTGGCTCCGAGGTCAAGGTTGCCGTTTATCTGCAGCGGAGCGATGGAGGCGGAGGGAATGAAGCGCCGGAAATCGATGTCGAGAACGGCATCGGAGGCAAGTGCCAGGCCACCGCAGGTAAGCCGGGCGTTTGCTGCGGCAATGCTGACGCGGAGCGTTCCCGCGTGCGCAGAGAGGGCTGCAGTGTGCATCGTGGGTGTGGGAAGGTCTAGGACTCCCGCGCCGATTTTGACCAGTGTCCCCGAACCGGAGAGGATGCCTCCCTGAGTGATGGTAAAGCCGCGCGTATCCAGCGTGGCAGGACCGTTGATCCCCGTCAGGGTCATTGGCATTTGGCCTGTCCAATTAGCAGAAGCCGCGAGCGTACCACCGCCCAGAAAGATGCGCCCGTTGGGCGTTTTGCCTTGGATGCCGCCCGCTCCGATGACGATCGTTCCACCCGTGACCGTCACATCTGCCTTGCTGTTGGCGGCTCCGCCGACACGTAGCGTGTTGAGATTTGTGATGACGCCGTCCGCAACGATGAGGGCGCTCGTATAGGCGCCGCCGCCGTAGACACCCAACAGGAGGTCAGATTTCGTGTCGAGGTCCAGAATTCCGCCGTTCATCCAATAGCGTGCGACCGTCTCAGCACTGCTCGACGCACCGATGTTGAGGTAACGTCCCGGCACGCCGAAACGGAACAGACCGCCGTTCTGCGTGACCTCGCCGCAGCCGCCATCGCGTCCGATGACGCCGTGGTCTCCGAACGTACCCGACACGCTAAATACCGCGCCGTTCTCGATCACAAGTGTACCGGTTTTCCCTACCCCCGTACCGATATGAAATAGACTGGCACTCCCCAGACCAACAACGTTCCACTCGCCGCTGACCGTCTGACCGCTATTGAGTACATACGTGTTAACCGTCTCCGCCTTCGCGCGCTGTGTGCCTGCCGCTATGCTAAGAACACACCCAACTACTCCCAAACAACGTTTTGCATTCATGAGCAACTCCTTCGTTCGGAATTAGCATCAGCCAAAACCGACAGGCACAGTATTGCACGTCTTCAGAAAACCGTCCACCCCCAAACAGCAAGTTTAACGATCTAACAATCTAACAATCTAATTTCACCTCGACATTTCACCCTTTTGTACATTTCACCTTTGCATTGCATTTGGCCGCGCGTTGCGGCATACTAATCGGCTTTCAACCCGAGAGACATTGTATCATGAGCCTGATTTCAGAACTGACCCGCGGTATCATTAAAGAGAACCCCACTTTCCGCCTCGTATTGGGCATGTGTCCCACGCTGGCAGTGACGACCTCTTTGGAGAACGCCTTGGGCATGGGTGTGGCGTGCATCTTCGTGTTGATCTGTTCAAACGCTGCCATATCGGCCCTGCGTAATGTTATCCCGTCCGCGGTGCGCATCCCGTGCTACATTGTGGTGATCGCGGCCTTCGTGCAGATCGTGGACCTCCTGATGCAGGCCTACACGCCGGCCCTTGCCGATAGCCTAGGCATCTTCATTCCGCTGATTGTAGTGAACTGCATCATCCTCGGTCGTGCCGAAGCCTACGCCTCGAAAAACGGAGTGCTTTACAGCATGGCAGATGGTTTGGGCATGGGCCTAGGCTTTACGCTGTCGCTGAGCATCATCGCCATTGTGCGCGAGTTTTTCGGCAACGGTTCAATCACGCTCTGGGGCGATTGGGCGCTCACGAATATTCATCACAACACGATGGTGCTCGTTATTCTGCCAGCCGGCGGATTTATCACGCTGGGTCTGATCCTCGCACTGATGAACCACATGCAGGCGGTGGCCGCCCGACGCGCGGGCGCACCCGCGCCTCTGCCGCTGGAGCTTAATTGCCGTAGCTGCGCGCTCTGCAAGCTAAACGAGTGACCGCCTCTCTCCCTACAGTTGCGAGCCTTTGGACGGGCGCAGCAGGATGTTGGTGATCTTGTTTGCCGTGTCCTTGTATTGCGGATCCACCTTGAGCTTCTTCCAGTCCGGATGGTTGACAAAGGTTTTCCACGCTGCCACTTTGGCCGCTTTGTCGGCAAACCCTAACATGTAGGTGAGGTTGGGCAATTGGTCGCCTGCCAGCCCCTGGCCGAAAAAGACCGGCTCCATGCCGCACGTACGGAAGATGGCCAATTCGCCACCGCCTTCGAACATCGCGATCTTCTTGGCGTTGCGCTCAATCGTGTAACTGTTGTAAATGCGGAGCTGCAGTAAACGTTCCGGCGCGTCGGTCACCTGCCGCACCTGCGGACAGGTTGCGAAGCCGCGCAATAGCGCGCTTGAACAGGAGTCGTACAACGGATCGGCCATCGGCGCGCTGAAGAGCGGCGCGGCATCCTTCATGTACTGCGCGTCCGCCAGCAGCCGATCATCCATCCCGGCAAACGAGACGCCGTCCGGATGCGGGATCACCACGACAACCCGGGTCTCATAGGCGGCGTTGCCGTCATTCACCTCGGCATCTGACCAAAACACGCCGACCTTGCGGATACCCTGACGGTTCAATGCGGGAATCAATGCCCGGTCAAAAACCTGCACCAGCGCCTCCCGCTTTGCCACGTTGCCGCAGACATAGGTCTTGATCTGAATCCACTCGCGCGGTCCGGTCGCTTCCTGCGCTTTAGCGCCCAGACCCGCCAACCCTGCCGCACATACCATGCCCGCCAATACCGCTTTGCACCTCATGCCGTCTCTCCTTTATTTGTGCTGCGCACCGACTGCCGACCGGCCGTCCGCCGTGCTCGCTTTCCATTATACCACCGATTGCCGCGTCTACAACTCCTGGCCGCCGATCCTCACGACAAAAATCCTGACGCCGTACGGCTCAAAATCCTCGCTGAATCCTTTGCCTGTAAATGCGATGTCTTTACCCGTCAAATACTCTTTGACACCGACAAGGTGTTCAAACTCAAACGTTGCCGAAATCCGCTCCAGCACTGAGTTTACGGCAAACACATAGAGTTCTCCGTCATGCCTTTTGGCCATGACGGTCAGAGAAGCATTGCCTAGCACATCCTTGTCAGGCCCCGCTGTCACCTTGAAAACAGGCGCTTCAACATTTCGCGCGCAAAGCACCTCCTGCAGGCCGCTGAGTTCCTTTGTAATCTCAGTGATCTCTCCCCACACCTTCGGCGAGCTGGTGATGCCGTAGTCTATACGAGGCGGATCTTTTTCCGGATGCGGGAAGCCCCCGTAGGTGTACCACGTGATGCCATGCGCGCCAGCGGCAATGGAAGCGTAGCTCATGGCGCGCAACTCTTCTCGCGTCGGGAAACGTTTCCAACCCCAGCCTTGGAAATGTTGGATGATGGGCCAGCAGCCTTTCACTTCTGGAGTCTTGCCCGCTTTCACTTGGGCTGCATGATACCGCTTGATATCGCTATGGAAAACCTTCATGTCCCGAATAACCTTGGCAACGCAGTTCCGGGCGGTCTCCGGGGTGTCTTCGTGGACAGGATAAATCTCTGGCAGAAACACGTCCGTGCCTTCGATGTACTTGAAATAATTGGATGCGTCCATGCTGCCGATCGCATCTGCCTGGCAAGTGAAACGATAGGGGTCTATGCGCTTGATGTTGGTGTTTCTGGCTATCAGATCTTCTGGCCGCTGGTGGGCCGATGTATCGTCGCCGATGTACCAGGCCAGCACGCATGGGTTTTCTAGGCGTTTGGCGATGTTCTGCATGTTCCCCGGGGAGATGAACAGCTTGAAGCCATACTTTTCTGCGGCAGCTATGAACTCATCTCCTTCAGCCCCAAGCGTTGTTCCGTAAGTATGTGCGAAGTTGAAGCCGACCGCCTTCAAGTCTTTGAATGCCTTGTCAAGATTCATGCCGTTGAATTCGCGCTTACAGACCGAGTAGATGCCGATCGGGAAGAAAGGCTTGCCGTTCACCAAGGTCATCCCATCATCGCGCAATGTCACGCGGTGTGCCTGAGGAACAGTCCGTGTTCCTCTGAAAAACGCCTGTTTGACGGCCAACGCCTTATTGATTGGATTTTTCAAAGTCAAAATGAACTCATGGACACCTTCTGTGAATTGCCCCTCCATCGGCAAGAAGGTCAACAGGCCGCCTTCCCTTGTGACGTTTTGCGTGATGTCCTTGTCGTCCAGAACCAACTTAAGCGTGTCCCAGCGGATTGGATAATCATCGGTCACCAGCACTTGTAGCGGTATGTCCAATTCCTTGAGGGGCGAACGTGTCTTTTGGACCACCTTGAGTGTCATCGGATCAATGGCAGTTGACCTCAGAGCCAAACGACCGGCGGATTGACCGGCCACTTTCACAGACTGTAACACGGGCGTCGCCTTACCGTTGCCGCTGAATGTTGCCCTTACCAGAACCTTACCTTGGGTCAGCGCCTCTGGGATGGCCGTGCCGCTCTGGGTGAAGCTGCTCTTTTCTGTTCCGTCCGGGCCGACAAAAGTCAGGGCCTCACCTTCTTTGTACGTCGCAACCTGCAAAGACAGGCTGGTCCCCTCAGGTACCTCAGCCGACCAGGTTAAGGTCCCGCTCTTGGCGTTGACGGGTCCGCAAATCATTGTGCCGGATGTCGCGTATGTCGCGTTTTTAGGATTGTAGACCTGAAAGCTCACGTCACGGAGCGTCATCGATTCTGCTGCCGCGATGATGTTCGGGGAGTCGGCTCCGAGGGAAAGGACAGCTCGGGTCGCGTTTACAGGAATGAGGCCGGAAAGCGTGGTTGTTATGAACCGTCCCGCCTGCGTATCAAATTTGAGTTGGGTGGAAGGGCAAACCTCATTACCCTTGTCATCCATCCAGCGAATTTTGTTTGAATACGAATCGCCCCCTTTGGCATCAAAAAATTTCTGAGCTGACCTCATGGTCACAGCCAGCGTAAAAGCAGATACGTCTTTGGGCAAAATCAGAGGCTTGGAGGTAAGCCCCCATGCGGTATCGCAATCTTTTCCCCCCGTGTTGTTGCTGATGGTGAGTCCGTCATCGCCATATGCGAACTTGAGCCCGTTTGCATAATTGCTGACTTTTCCCCACACATCGGAGGAGGTTTTGAACGTATCCGCCAGAAGGATGGCTCCTTCGTGGATGAGAGATGCTTCCTGGCCATACACCAGCACTTTTTCAGCGGAGATGGGGGCCGCATTCGCCAGAAGGCTAGCCGCCAGGGCAATCACGAACACATGCACCTTCATTTCTGCGGTGGCCGCTCGCCCCGCACCCGACATTACGCATTCCGCAACCGCGGTCGTCACCATTCGTTTCACGTTGAATTCCCTGTTGTGTATTTAAGGGTATAAAAAAGGGTTCCCTCTTGCCTGAGGGAACCCCTATGCGTCTCCGCATACTACTTCGGTGTTCAGAAAACACGTCCTTTCGTATTGGTTTACTCAATGTCACCGATCCGCCAACATAGCGTCCGGGGTTATGTGTCGCCTTTACCTTCTCTCATGCTACGGTGTCAATGTCCCGATGTGTTATCAATCAGCGAAGAGTGATTCATTACCTGACGTTCGTACTGGGATCCGCCGGCAACTTCGTTTTCTGTTTCTGGCGGAAAGCCGCCCTGCTTGTTGCCCGGTCACTTCCTAAGTCCGGCAAGCCCCTCGTCGTCTGTGTGGGCCTATCGCCCGATCAGTCGATTTCCACACGCCCGCGGCCATTATCAAGACTCAAGTCTGACGGCCCACATGGGCTACGGAGCTTCGAAAAGATAAAACCTTAAATCGCCTCCTTTCCTGGTGTTGACCAGAAGACTGAAACACCCGTTCCAATCTTTGACTTAAGAATAGCGGATAAGGCGAAGTTTGTCAACCCCGGCCAGCAAATTTTTTAAAAATTTTTTTCACTTGTCCCTATCGCTTTTTCCTGTGCAATTATGGTACAATCTCACCTTTAACACCTAATTTTCACCCTCTTTACCGAGGCTCTTTCAAAACCCCTTGATTGCAGGTGTGGCACGGGCATCTTGCCCGTGTTTCATGGGCGGGACGCCCATGCTACGAGGTGTTTTGCAAGAGCCTCTATGATAGTGTATTCGCCCCGTGACACGCGCTGCCCTTCTGTTCGATATCGACGGCACTTTGCTCTACGCCCGCGGCGTGGGGCGGAGGGCGTTCGGCGTCGCTTTTGAGGCTGCCTACGGGGTGCCTTATCCCGATCTCGCTGGTCTGACTTTTGTGGGTGCAACCGATTCTAATGTGGTGCGCCAGATGGCGGCGGAGTGTGGTGTGGACAGTACCCCGGCACGCGAGGAACATTTTTTTCTGCGTCTGGCGTATGCGATTGATGCCGCGCTTGACGAGACGCGCCCGTTGGTCTATCCGGGCGTGCCGGAACTGATCGCGCGTCTGGTCGACCGCGGATACGCCCTCGGGCTGGTCACCGGCAATGTGCGCGCCACAGCTTGGAGCAAGCTGCGTCACATAGACATCGACCACGCTTTTCTCTTCGGTGCGTATGGCGACGATCACCACGAACGTAATGAGATCGCCGCTTTGGCCTGCGTGCGCGCGCCTGCCGATACTCCGGTACGTGTGCTGATCGGCGATACTCCGAATGACATTCACGCTGCGCACGCCAACGGGCTCAAGGCCGTGGCGGTGGCTACCGGCTGGGTCACGGCCGACGCGCTGGCCGAGGCTGGCGCTGACCTGGTGCTGCCGGACTTCGCCGACACCGAGGCTGCGGTTGCGGCGATTGAGGCGCTGGCGTGCCAAGGAGAAGAACGATGAAACGGATGAAGGACTGTTGGCCCACGATCGTGTTGACGGCCACCGTATTGTTTGGCGGCGCATGCGCCACCACATTGACGGATCATGCCGCATGGATCTATCCACATACTGATGCCCTGCAACAAGGCATGGTGGAGGCGCGCGCCCGCGGTCTTGTTCTGACCGATTACCATATTCATTTGCGCGGCGGCATGACTGCCCGCAAGGCGGCCGAGCGCCAGCAGCAGAGTGGCATCCGCAGCGGCGTGCTTGAGAACTATGGACGCGAGTGGCCGCTCCATGACAAGGCGTCACTGGCCGCCTTTATCGACGAGGCCCGGTCCGTGCAGGCCGATGCCCGCCGTCTGCCGGTCGGCATCCAGGTTAACGACCGCGACTGGTATCAGCAGATCGAGCCCGAGTTCTTTGCTCAACTCGATTTCGTTTTGGCAGACACCATGATCATGGGTGTCGGTGCCGACGGCAAGCCGCGGCGTCTCTGGTTGCCGGACGTGACGATCGACGACCCCGAGGCTTGGATGCGCGACTACCTCGCCCACAACTTGCGCATCCTTGACGAGCCGATTTCGATCCTTGCCAATCCCACCTACCTGCCCCCCTGTATCTCGAACCGTTACGATCAGCTCTGGACCGAAGCGCGCATGCGGCAGGTTATCGCCAAGGCCGTGGAGCGGGGTATCGCCCTTGAGATCCAGGCCGGTTCGCCTTATCCCAAGCCGGCCTTTCTCGCGCTTGCCAAGAGTATGGGGGCGACCTTCTCGTTCGGCTCCAACAATCACGACGACGTGGTCAAGGATCCTGCGCGCTGGTTTGAGGCCATCCGTCAACTCGATCTCAAGCCCGAAAATCTGTGGTCGCTCCCTGACCGGCCTTGACGCCCATGCCGCAACCGCTCTCACATACCCCGCCTCCCGGCACCTTTGAAGTGCTGCATGAAGACCGCCACAGCGGCGCGCGTCTCGGTCGGCTCTGGACTGCGCACGGCGCGGTCGAGACCCCGGTCTTCATGCCGGTCGGCACGCAGGCCACGGTCAAGGCGCTGGAGCCGCGCGATCTGCACGAGTTGGGTGCCTCGATCATCCTGAGCAACACCTACCATCTGCTGTTGCGCCCGGGCATGGACGTGATGGCCGCCTGCGGCGGGCTGCACCGCTTCATGGGGTGGCAGGGACCGATTTTGACCGACAGTGGCGGGTTCCAAGTTTTCAGCCTCAGCAACCTGCGCAAGATCCGTGCCCATGGTGTGGAGTTCCGCTCGCACATCGACGGCGCCAAGTTTTTCTTGGGGCCGCCCGAGGCGATGGCGGTGCAGCGCACGCTGGGCTCGGATATCGCAATGTGCCTCGATGAGTGCATGCCTTATCCCTGCGACGAGCAATACGCTTGCGCCTCGGTGGAGAAGACTCTATCATGGGCCGCTGCTTGCTTGGAGCAGGAACGTGCGCCCGGCCAGCTCGTCTTTGGTATTGTCCAAGGCGGGGAGTACGCCGCGTTGCGCGAACGCTGCGCTCGTGAGTTGGCGGCGATGGGCTTCGATGGATATGCGGTTGGCGGCGTCAGCGTTGGCGAGCCGGAGGATGTTATGCTCAAAGGCGTGGAGGATGGTGTGCGCGCCCTGCCGCGTGAGCGGCCGCGCTACGTCATGGGATTGGGCGACCTCTACCAGATGGGCGAGTCGGTGGCGCGCGGGGTCGATATGTTCGACTGCGTGATCCCGACGCGCGTGGCGCGTCACGGCACGGCCTACACCCGCAGCGGGCAGTATCCGGTCAAGGGCGGCGCGTACAAGGCGGACCAGCGGCCGGTGGAAGAGGGGTGCGCGTGTTATTGCTGCCAGAATTTTTCAAGGGCCTACGTACGGCACCTGCTGAACGTGGGCGAGATTTTGGGTGTGCGGTTGCTGACGATTCACAACATGCACCGCTACCTGGAGTTCATGCGCGAACTGCGCGAGGCGATTGCCAACGACGCCTTTACCGAGTGGCGGGCACAACTCGCCGCTACCTTGCGGCCTGACGGTGTCAAGCAGAGCAGTGCTTGCACGTCCCTTCGTGGCATGGGCGTCCCGCCCATGAAACACGGGCAAGATGCCCGTGCCAC
>DAOTMQ010000075.1:0-14962 GCA_035450385.1 Kiritimatiellia bacterium
ATGGACAATGTCGTGCCCCGCCGTCAACGTGCCCGTCACCGTCTGGATCGTGAGAAAGACTGATCAAACCGAGCCAGCCCGTGATGCCGCCGAGATCCCCGGCCTTTTGGCGGACGCCAACAAAATCTTGTGGCAGAACGGGCTGACGCTGGTCCAGAGCGGGACGGTGCATTACGCCGACAACGACGCGTGGCTGAACCCGAGCAACACCACGCCGGCGGCCGTGTACGAATTCGACGCGCTCATGGACAGTTCGTCGGGCACCGGCGGCGTGGAACTGTATTTCGTACAGACGATCACGGGTGAAAAGGGGGGGCTTAAAGGTGTCAAGCGCATCAAGGGCATCGCCATAGCCCAAGATGGCGATGCGAGCACGATCGCGCACGAGGTGCTGCACGCCTGCGGCCTTGATGACATCTATCCCCAGATAACGATCTTTCCGCAGGGCACCAAGGTCTCCATCCCGGACGTGTGCGCGCCGGAGATGCTGCCGTCCGACTGGTGCGGCGGTTATCACGAACCGGGGCTGATGCAGAAGTTCGTGGTCGCCCGCCTGATCATGAGTCCGGGGGGATACGGAAACGTGCCGCTTCCCCGGGCCGTCATCCCGTCGGGGAAAGTGTGGGGATACCGTGATGCCAGCACGACGGGCGATCCGTCCAGCGAACTGGAACTGAGGAACGTCGGTTTGTCCGGCTGTCACCAGAATCCGGTCAGCGAGTAAGGAGGAGAACATGAGAAAGATACTGTTGTTTTACGTCGTGGTCATCGCACTGGTGTCCGCAGCTCAAAATCCGGGCGTGAGGCCCTTCGACGACGAGGCCATACGCGATATGCTTGAAGGCTTCGCGGTCATGGAGGATGACAACGAAGACGACCCGCGCCAGAAAGACTCACTGACTGTGGCGGACTACTACCGGATGATGGAGAAGCGGTGCGAGGAGTCAGACGGTGACAAGCGGCGTATCCTCGACCTTGCCAAGGAGGCGATAGACGGCTATATCGCCTACGTGAAAAACACTGGACGGATAGCAATTGCCAACAACGCGGTCAGACTGTTGCAACTTGTGGCGCACTCCGGTGACCGCTCGCTTCTGCCTTATCTGGAGGAAAAGAGCCTTGATCCTGAAATTCGAAGATCCATCCGTTCTGCCGCTGCGGAGGTCTATGTCAATATCGCGAGTGTGGAGGAGTGCATTGAGTTCATGAGAAAAGCCTTTGGCATCAACGCTGATAAGGGGTTTTGGCGATCCAGGGTCACTCCTCTGTTCTTGGGAAAAATGGAGTCCGCGATTGCAAACCGCTCTGTTTCTGATGAAACCGAAGAACGGCTTTTGTCGCTTCTTATGGCATATACGCAAATCACATCGTATGCAAGCGAAGCCTCATGGGTGGATGATTTTCTGGTCAAACACTGTTACGGCTACAGGATGAGCGAGCAACGCTTATCGCTATGGAGCAGGATATTGGACGAGGATAAAGAAAATGAGTTGAAGAGAAAAAACTACCTTCCAATTAGAGAGGCGATTGAGGCCATCCCCCCCCGAAAACGCACTGACCTGCGCAAGCGTTTTCCCGATCTGCCGCCGTTGCCGGATGACGCGCCCGCTAGAAGCCCCGTGAAGGTCGCCATCGCTGTCGTCGCGGGGATTGTCGCAGTGGTAGCGGCGTGGCTCGTCTTGCGGCGGAGAAAAGTGCATGAAACATCGTGACTGCTTTTTCTCCTTCCAGACTTCCCTCCTAACTCCTCGGTCACCGACCGCTCACCACCCGAACTTGCTGATGTCGATCTCGTCAACGGTGAACGGCTGCGCGGTCTTCCATCCGCCTTTCGTGTAATCCGGGAAGTCGATCGCCGCCGAACGGGCGTTGACGCTCTTCTCGGTAAGCTCAACGATGGAGGAGTAGGTCGCGAGGTCGTAGACATCGGTGTCCAGCGGCAAGCCGTTCTGCAGACAGTAGGCCCAGCGTAGGTCCATGATGAAATCCATGCCGCCGTGGCCACCCACTTTTTTAGCGATATCACCCGCGACCTTCCAGAAGGGATGCCGGTACTCCTCTTTGATCTTGAGCGCCTTGTCAGCCGGGAAATACTGATGCGCGCCGTTGTCACCGGTCTTTTCTTCCCACGACATGAGCAGTGACGGATAGCTGCGGAAAATCCCGTTCGTGCCCATATAGAGGTTGCCGCGATCATACGGGCGCGGCGTGCAGACGTTGTGGGCAAGCGTGACGACCTTGCCCTTCGCGGTGCGGATCATCGACATGTTGATGTCGCCCCTGACCATCTTTGCGCTGTGCCGCCAGTCGGTGGCCGGGAAGTTGTCACGACCGAACTGCTCGAAGGAGGCCGACTTCGTCTCCATCGAGACAAGGTATTCGAAGCGGTCGCCACGGTTGATGTCCAAGCAACGCCCGGCAGGCACCAGTCCGTGCGTCGGATAGTAGTTGCCGTGATGATGCAAGTGGCGATCGATGCGCCAGAAACGGCCGTCGCGCGGATTGTACTGGAGCGAGCGCTGATCGTGCTGATACCCGACCTCCGCTTGAACGACTTCGCCGAGCTTGCCCTTATGGATCAGGTTGAATGCGAGCATCTCTTCTTCGCCGTAGGTGCAGTTCTCCAGCATCATGCAGTGGCGACGGTTGCGCTCCGCGGCCTCGACCGTCGCCCAGCACTCTTCAAGGCTGAACGCGCCGGGCACCTCTTGGAGAACGTGTTTGCCATGATCCATCGCATAAACGTTAATCGGCGCGTGCAACGGGCGCGGCGTCGCGGAATAGACGACATCGCAGACGTCTGAATCGCAAAGCCCCTTCCACGCCTCCTCGTCCCCGTTGCGACTCCACTCTTTCGGTGCCTTGTATCCGCGCTCTTTCAGCCACGCCTGATTTTCATCAAGGCGTTTCGGATTGATGTCGCTCAAGGCTGTTATCTCGCAACCCGGAATCTGCGCGATACGGCGTACGGCACCCGTGCCGCGCGAGCCTACGCCAATCATGCCCACACGCACTTTTTTCATCGGTGCCACGCGAAATCCGTGCATCGGTGCACCCGCGCCGCGACCGAGGCCGGCAAGCCCCGATCCCTTGCTAATGCACCCCGCCGAAAGTGCCGCCATACCCATCCAGGCCGTCCCGGCTAGAAAATCTCGTCTGCTCTGTTTCATGTTTTTTGTCCCTTTCCGTTTTCGTTTTCACATGTTCCGTCTGTCTCAGCCGCAGTGTGCGGCACACCGTGCTGCATCACCCGACAGGGAAGGCCACGCGCCGCAAACACCGACAGGTCCGGCACAGGCGTGACCGTCTCGTCGAACGGCGGCGCGTAAGTCTTGCCGACCAGCGCGTACTTCGCACCGGCGGTCAGATGATACGGCAACAGCTCCACGCGTTCCAGACCGGACGGCCCCTGCAGCAACTCGGCGAAGCGCGCAAGTTGCTGCGGTGCATCGTTGACGCCCGGAATCAGCGGAATGCGCGCGACGAACGGCCGTCCGCTCGCTTTGAGCCATGCCAGATTCTCGAAGATCGGTTGCGGATTCACTCCCGTGAAACGGGCGTGCTGCGCGGGGTCGGGATGCTTGAGGTCCTGGAGCACCAGGTCCACCGCCTCCACCGCCCGGCGGTAATCATCGGGCGCGGCATACCCGGAGGTCTCGACCGCCAGATGCACGGGGCGCAGTCGACCGGCCAACTCGACCATGAAATCGGGCTGGGCCAACGGCTCGCCGCCCGAGAAGGTGATGCCGCCGCCATACGCCTGAAAGAAGGCCGCCTTGGTGTTCAACTCCGCCGCCAACTCCTCGGCGGTGACGCGGCGACCGCACAACCGGCGGCACCCCTGCGGACAGACCGCCACGCACGCACCGCAAGCGGTGCAAGCATCGGGCGAGGGGCAGACGCGCCGACACGCGCCGCATTGCTCGCAACGTGCGGTGTTGACCAGCAGTTGCGGCTTGGGCGACAGCCCCTCGGGGTTCTGGCACCAGACGCAGTGCAGCGGACACCCCTTGAAAAAGACCGTGGTCCGTATGCCCGGCCCGTCGTGCAGGCAGAACTCGCGCACTTCGAAAATGACACCTTCGACCGACATGATCTCCTACTTCCGCTTTAAAAACAGGGACAACTCGACCGTTTGCAGCAACGCTTTCGCCTGCTCATAGGTCTCCCATGCCTGAAGATCCTCCGCAGAGAGCGCGTCGATGAAAGTGCGGATCGCCGGTGCTCCGAGAACTCCTGATTCCGCATCTTCGTAACCGGCAAGCCGCGCACGGAGCCGGTGAAAAACCCGCGCCTCAATACGCGCAGCGCCTTCCTGTGTGCGGAACACCCCATCGGTCTGTTGCGTGTCGCACAGGCAGACTTCGGCATCAAGCGGCGTCCGCGTCTCGGCGTCGAACACCTTTACCGTAACCTGCGCACGCACGGGAACGGGCGTGCGCCAATCTCCGAAGTAAAAGGGGCTCGAAGCCGCAACGACCTTCTCAAGCCTTCCGTCTTCCGAGCATGTGGCCGAGTACCACGCCTTCTCGCGCTCGCTGAGATCGAAGCGCACCTCCGTCACGCCGCTCTCGGGCACCGTCACCGGGATGCGTTTGAACACTTCGCCATTTCGCGTGACCGTCACGAGCCGTTTTTTGCCGGGCGTATCGTGAAGCGTGACGACGGCCTTCCGCACCGCTTCTTCTATGGGGAAAACCGTGCCACAGTCCGCGCCGTCGACTGTGAACAGCAGCAACACCCCGTCCCAAGAGATCGTCGTCCGGCCGCTTTTAAACGCCTCGACGATACTCTCGCGACTCAGCCGACCGTCGGCCGGACGGATGAAGGTGGCACCCATCGTTCCCGGCGTCCGTCCCAGATCAAAGGCGGCGTCACTCGTGGCCGTCCGGCAGAGGCGATACCCCTTGTTGAGAAAAAGCGCCCAGGTCTTTTCGCTTGCGGGATTCCACGACGTGTAAAAATCGAACCCGCAGATTAACTCCGGCGCACCGAGAAGCATGAACGGCAACTCTCTGGAGCGCATGTGCCCGTAGAGCGGATGAACCGGAACAGCCGCACCGCCTTGATCCACGATGTCAGCCTTGATCACCTCGATGTTCGCGTAACGCGGATAGGGACGCGGTTTCGCTGGCGGCCCGATCCCGACCGAGCCGACATGGCCGCCAGCCGTCTTCGGATACTCCGCGTTCAGAAAGAGCAGAAGATCGGAGCCGCTCGCACCCGCAGCCGCCGACGCGGCGTCGACGCGGACGCCATCGTTGTTGAAGTCGGAAGAGAGATAGAACCAGCGGTAATGCTCGGCGCGGAGCATGAAGGCGATCATGGGAATGTTCACATCGTAGAACCGCTCGCCATGAACACCATGCGCATGGAAATCGCCCTTGTACCATCCCGCCGCCGCAGGATCAAACAACGGTTTCAGGGCGATAGCGAGTGGCTCCCGACCTCCCGCCCACAAGTCCCGTTCAACGGTGACCGGTGCATAACCGTCCGCCCGAACCGTCAAGCGCAACCGACCCGGATCAGCCGAGAAAGCAAACATGCCGGAGGTCCAGAAACGACGATTAGCCTGATGCCAGACCCCAGACGGCAGATCGGTTCGCCCGCCATAAAGCCGGCCCGCCACGTCGAACCACCGTATGGGTTTTGAGTCGCTTCGGGCTTCAAACCAAGCCGCGAGACCTTTACCCGTTACCGCATCCGTGACACAGCCAAAGACGACCGCCGTTTCGGACGGCGTCATTTGCAGGCGGCAGGTGACCGGCACATCCGAGGTGACCGCAAGCCGCGCGGAAACCGCATCCGCCATGCCCGGGAAAACCGCTTTGACCGCATAGCCGCCGTCCGCCAGACCGTCGATCATAAAAGCACCGTCCGTTCCAGACTGGACAATCTGCCCATTGCAGGTCATGACCCAGGCGCGCGAGAGCGGTACGCCACCGGCGTCCACGACCACGCCCGCAATCTGTCCGCCGCAAACCGGACCGGCGCAGGCCGCAATCTGTCCGCCGCAGACCGGACCGGCGCAGACCACAAGCCCGAAAACCGCGAACGTCAGGCGAAGTGTCGAACATGTGGTCATTACGCCGTCCCCCGGCTCCTTCAGGGTTGCGGCATCCGCGTCGCGCCCGTCGGCTTTTTCTGCACACTGGGGGCGTTGCCGCCACCGACCGTCAGTTCAACACGCTGGATGATGTGATCCTGATATGGCTTGTCCAGTTCGACGAAATAGCCACTCCAGCCCCACACGCGGACGATCAGATTGCGGTGCGCCTCGGGATGTGCCTGCGCGTCCTTGAGCCGATCGCGATTGGTCGCGTTGATCTGCAACTGGTGGCCGCCGCGATCAATGAAGTACTTCACCAGTTGCGCGACCTTGGTGATCCCGTCGCGCTCCTTGAAGGCGCTGTCGTGGATCTCGATGGTCAGCGGCCCGCCGTTGATTACGCGCCCCAAGTCCGGCACCGTAAAGGACTCGATAATCGATAGCGGTCCTTTGACCGGCACGTTCAGCGACGGCGCGTAGTTGGCAGCGAAGGGCTGACCGGCCAATCGCCCATCCGGCGAGGCGGGCAACTCGTCGGCGTGCCAGATGTAATACATCGCCGATCCGGTGCCGCAACGGTAGATACCGCCGCGCCCGTTCTTGCGCCCCTTCCACGAATCGGCGAATGCATCAAGCACCTCTTTGGCGAGCAGGTCCACGCTAGCCTCGGCGTTGCCCATCTTGGGCACGCCAAAACGGACTTTGGCCAGCAATTCGGGCTGTTCCGCAAAATCGCTGTCGACTGCGGCCGCCAACGTATTCAGATCTAATGTGCGCTTCTCGAACACGAGTTGACGGATCACAGCCAGCGAATCGACGGCAGTCGAAAGCCCGGTACCGTGGATACCGAAATTGTTGTAGCGGTTGCCCTCGCACACATCGCGCGCGGCTTCGACACGTCCGTCGCACATAATCGAGACAAAGGGACCGGGCAGGATCTTGACTGTTGCGAAGGTCGCGGCGAGACGATCCGCCTCGGCCATGAGGTCGGCGCGCACGTCCGCCATGAACGCCTCGAAGGTCGCGGCCTGACTGGTGCGCAGGACGCGATCCACTGCGGCTGGGAAGGAGACAGCGCCGATGTTCGCGATATCCATGCCGCAGCCCGGAATGATGAACTCCCAGCAGGCCGCCACCGTATAGTCGCGCGCGTCTTCGAGTGCATAGCCGTGACGCACCAACCCAGGGATCACCACGTCGTCGTTGGCGTATTGCGGGAAGCCCAGCCCTTGGCGCGTCAACTCGGTACCAGCCTCCAGCACCTCCAGCGGGGTGTTTGAGTTCACGCGCAGGTTGATCTTGGGATCGATCACAGCCAGCTCACACGACGCCTTCAGACAAAGGCGTGAGAGATCGTTGAACGCATCCTTACCGTCGCGGTCCACGCCGCCCAGCATCATGCTCTGGCCGTTGTCGCCCTGCTGCACGCCGACGTAGAGATCGCTGTCGCGATTGCAACTCAGGAAAAACTCCTCGATCAGTTCCAGCGCCGTGTCGGCGGTCAGGCGTCCAGCGGCGATGTCGGCCTGGTAGTACGGCCACATGTATTGGTCGAAGCGCCCGAAGCCGTTGTGGTACTCGCCTTCGCACCAGAGCGTGTAGTGCAGGATGCGCAAAAACTGCAGCGCCTCGTGCAGGGTGGTCGCACCCTGCCGCGGCACGCGCGCAAGGAGTTCCACGATTTCGGTAAGTCCCTGCTCCTGCGCGGCGGCGCGGTAACGCTCCGCCAGATCAAGCACGGCATCAACACCCGAAAGGGCAGCCTCCAGAAACGCCACGCCCGCGTCATCGCCCTCATCCTTGGCCCGCTGCAGACGCGCCGTGATTTCCGCGCGCCGCGCATCCAGACCCTCGCGGATCGTCGTCGCGTAATCCGGCGAGATGTTGAAGACGTAGCCCTTTTCGGCATAGAAGGCCTCGCTGCGCAGTGCCTCCATCTCGGCCGGTGTGTAGAGATCCGGGATCTGCTTGACAGTGCGGATAAAGGCGATACGCTCACCGGGAAGGAACGCCGGTTGTTCCGCCGCCAGCATGGCGCGCAGCCCTTCGGCCGCGCGGCGCTCCGGGGCGACACCCTCTTGGCAGAAGCGTTCAGCCAGCGTCCACGTCACATCGCGGCGTAGCGCGGCGTGTCGCTTTTCAAGGATGTGTTCCAACAAAGCTTGTATGCGCGGTGTCATAGCCTACCCCCTGATTGTCAATCACGTCAATCGTGTCCAAATTCCAAAAACCTCTGTGCCCTCTGTGCCTCTGTGAGAGCCATTCCAACTCCTAAATCCTAAATCCTAAATCCTAACTTTGAGCAATGCCCAGCCGCTTTTCGATATCCTCGATCGTGCCGCCCTTGGTTTCGGGCATCCAGCGGACGGCGAAAATGATCTGGCAAACCATCATCAGGCCGAAAAAGCCGAAAGCGTAGGTGCCGGCACGCTCAGCCACCGCCGGGAAGGCCCACGAGATGAGCGTACACATGAACCAATGGACGAAGCAACCGAACGCCTGCCCCTTGGCACGCACGGCGTTCGGGAAGATTTCTGAGATGAAAACCCAGATCACTGCGCCGGACGAGATGGCGAAGAAGGCGATGAACCCCAGAATTCCGCCGATAGCGAGCACGGCGTTGGCCTGATCGCCGAGCGAGAGTTGCCACGCCACCAAGAAGTGCATCAGCGTCATAGCGATCGATCCTCCAATGATCATGACGCGCCGCCCGAACTTGTCGATGATCAGGAAGGCCAGCATCGTGAAGATCAGATTGACCGTGCCGACGCCGATGGTTGCGGCCAGCGCGGCCTGGGCACCGACAAAGTTTTCGAAGATGCGCGGCGCGTAGTAGTTGATGGCGTTGATGCCGGAGACCTGATTGAAGAAGGCGATAAAGAAGGCCAGCACAATCGGCTTCAAGTAGCGCCGCTGGAAGAGCGGCACATTCCCGATGCGCTCCGCCTCGGCCAACGTCTCTTCGATTTCCCCGAGCGTCTTGTCCGGATCGGGGTCGCCCACCAGTTCAAGCACTTCGCCCGCTTCACGCTTGCGGCCCGCGCGCACCAGCCAACGCGGCGACTCCGGAATGGTAAAGAGCAGAACCAGGAAGAGAATCGCCGGGATGCACTCCACGCCCAGCATCACGCGCCACATCACCTCTTCGGTCGTCATGGGGTTCGAGGTGAAAACCTTGGCCAGACTTTCACATGCCCTGCCCAGCCAGCTTCCCGACAGCATGAATTTGGCGACGAAGTAGTTCGACACATACGAGATCAAGATGCCGAAGACGATGTTGAGTTGGTTCATGGCCACCAAGCGCCCGCGCACCGGTCCCGGCGAGACTTCCACGATGTAAAGCGGCACCACGACCGACGAGCCGCCAATGGCCAGGCCGCCGATGAAACGCATCCAGGCCAGCATCGGCTGTGAACTGGAAAATGCACAGCCCGCCGCCGAGATCAGGAACAGGACAGCCATCAGCATCAACGTTGGACGACGGCCGAAGCGGTCAGAAGGCCACCCCACGCCGAACGCGCCGAAGATCGTTCCGATCAACGCACCGGAAACCGTGAAGCCGTGCCAGAAGCCCGAAAGCTGGAATTCATTCTGGATCGCCTTCTCGCAGCCGGAGATCACGCCGGAATCGAAGCCGAACAAAAATCCACCCAACGCCGAGACGACAACGATATACAGCAGTGCCGAGTTTGTGTGTTTCGTGCGCGAGACCGTGTTTGCCATAAAAGAGACTCCCATTTCACCCGCGAGCAGGCGGACCTCCTCCCCCTTCTCTCTTCTCCAAGGTGTGGCGGTTAGTATAGCCGCTCACCCCTCGACCTTCAATCTTGAATCTTTCGACGCTTGGCTTCAGGGCAGGGCTTCTTCTTTTAGGCTGTTTGGTTTGAAAACAGGTTGCATGAACTTTACTGCGAACAAAAAAATCGCAAATATATCCGCAGCTAGACACACCCCGTCATACACCAGAGGTCAGCGCAGGATGATGATCATGCCGGAAGGCAGGACATCGAGCAGCAGCGTGTTATCGGACACGCGCACCCGCACACCGACATCCGCCTCCTTTTCGAAATCGCGTATCCAGCCGGTGACATTCCCTAAAAGTTCCGTCGCCGTGATGAGCGGGAACGATCCTGTCGCGCCCGCAAAGCCGGCTCCTACCTGCACCTTCAGCGTACCCGACGACGGCAACGCGAACGTGCCGTTCACCGTCAGACAGGCCACGTCGTTCGTGTCATTGACGGCAAAGTCGAGCATGCCCCCTTCCTCCAGCGTCAGTCCACCGTTCATCGTGGCCACCCCCTCAACCTTGAGCGAAGAACACGCATACGGCATTGTACCCGTCAGCGTGAGCGTACCACCGTGCACGAGTTCCAGCGCGGCGAGCGAGCAGAACGGGTGCTGGGGACTCGTCCCCTCGCCGAACCACTTCCATGCAAGGAACCTTTGCAGATACTCACGTCGTTCCGCAGGCAACGGGGATGCAAACACGATCAGCTCGCCCTGATAACTGCCGCCGCCGCGCTGGTTGTTACGGTCAGCGCCGATCAGACGGTTCGGGATCGCGTTCGACGGCGCGAGCGACACGACGTGGAACGCCTGGTCGTCCATATTGTAGTTGTATGCGCGCGGCACGCCATCGACCGCCACGTAGCCGTCCTTGATGTACTGCGAATAGGGATTTTGGGTATAGGCGCAGAACAACTGCCCGCTTGCGTTTTCACCGCGATGGGCGGAATAATACACCGAATCCGGGAAGATGAACCGGTCGCCGCACCCGCCGTGCGCATCGCACCAGACGACATGCCCTTCGCCCATGAGCCCGTCCCACCCCGGAATACTGATCGCCATGCCTGCGGAACTGTCCTTGTAGATCTTGGCCGCAGCCTTGCTAAGCTCGCCGAAGTCGATCACCGGCATGGAACGTCCGTTACGCGTCGTGACGGTCCGCAGCACGGGGTACGCCCGACAGGTCGCCGTGTTTGTGAACGCCGTCGCGACGACGGCATTCCCGCGCACGTCGTGCCACCGGACGACGTTCGTTGTCACGGTGCCGTTGCCGTTGTCGACATACTCGCAATCGAGCGAATCCGTGACGGACGCGTCAAAGTGGTAGAGCGCGTCCGCGAACGGATCGTCTGCGGGGATTGTCACCGACCCGCCGTCGACGCGCAACCCCGCTGCAGTCGAATAGCAGGGCGGCAGTGTCACATGGCCACGTCCCTTCACAGTCAGCTTCGCTCCGCCTGTGTTGACGGAACCGATCACAACATCGCGTTCCGTCTCGAACTCCGCCGTCGCACCGTCGGCAAACGCGAGCGCGCGCACGGAGACGGGCGACTTCAGCGCGGGATGCACCGCATTCTTCCACTTCTTCATCAGATACGCCTGAGTACATTTCCGCTCCCACGGCGAAAGCGGACGATCATAGAGAAGCATTTCGGCGATCTGCACACCACCAACAGCGTTGAGACGGTCATCGGCGATGCGGTTCACCATAGCCCGCGACTCGGAACAGAAACTCACCACGAGAAACTCGTTGGTCGTGATCGGTGCCGTCCTGTCCACCGGCTCGAACGGCTTGCCGTCGAACTCCCACAACGCAGTCTGCACGGCCGCCGAGTTGTAGAAGGTGACGAGATCGCCGCTGCCCCAGCGCGTGAAATCATACCCGCTGCTCCCGAACATCGGCGGATTGAGATAGGCATGGTCTGTCTCGCTGTAACCGTTCACCTTCTTTGTGCGTAGCACGATGAATCCGGCATTCGCGTTGAATGCCTTGGAGCAGATGAGGCGCGCCGTGTCACCACAGCTTACATCGCCCCAGTCGGCGATCGTCTTCGTCGGTCCCCATTCCTTGATCCAGCCCTCGCCGAAATCAAGCACATCCCGCCCGTTCGCCGCGCCTTCGACAATATACGGGAACGTCCTGTCCCCCGCGTCGTGATCAGCGTAGTTCGCAACGCCGCGCGCATCATTCCAGCGCGCCACGTAACGACGTCCGGTTCCGTCGATCACGTTCGTCTCGACAAGAGACGCCGCATCGGACGCATCAAGATGGAAGAGCGGAGATTCCGCAGGCGCGGTGTCTGTCACCACATCCTGCGACGCGGAAACACGGAGACGTCCACCACGCACGGTGAACGAGATGTCGTCCTCGATCAGATCGTGCACACGCAGGTCTCCGTCACCCGTCTTCGTCAACGTCCGGTATCTCGGCAGATAGAGAGAATCTACCGTGACCGACTCGTTAGTAGGCACCCGCACGGTGCCGTTGCCGGGAATGAGCAGCAGGTCGAGGTCATGCTCCGGAAACGATTCAGGACGCCACTTGAAAAGCAGGTAGTTGATGTTCTGCCTGCGTTCCGCTTCAGACAGCGCACGCGTGTAGATAATCGCCTCGGCGATTCGCACACCGCCGAACCGCTGATCGCGATCGATTGCGAGAGTGCCGACCTTGATCCCTGTTGCCGTCGAGAGCGACACGAGGTGCAGACGCGAGAAGTTGGCTTGCCCCAGCGGCGTGAACGGGGCGCCATCGAGCGTGACACTGCCCGTACGGACAGAGGAAGCTGCATGTCCGTGGTGAAAGAGCGTTCCATTGGATCCCCGGTGGAGATGGTAGGAGTCCCACCCGCCGAGCGCAAACGGATAAACATTGCTCGGAATTGTCTCCTCGAAGACCAGAAAGATCTCTCGTGCCTCACTCGTCTCATCGAAGCGGAGTCCGCCACAGGGCCCTGCCGCCGCCTCGAATGCGTCGAAATTCATCCATGTATCTTCGTGGCTGACACTTCGATACGCGCCGAAGTCGACGAGCGGCGTTCCGCGAATGGACTTGACCGTGCTCAGATACGGCGCCGCCGCGCGCGTGGTGACAATCGCCTTCACGTCTCCGCCCTCCGCGTCGCGCCACTCCGTCACGTGTGTGCGGCCGTCTGCGCCGTTCTCCAGCGTCAGCGTATCGGCGCGCGCGGCGTCGAAACGCACGTAGGCACCGGTGACGGCGTTACTCGGGAACGTGCTGGCCATTCCGAGCGAGAGTGTCGTGCCGTCGGGCACGCGAAGCCGTGTGCGGCCACGCGTGAGGAGCGCCACGTCGTCTACCTGCGCGTTGCCTCCGCCATGCACAAACAACATCCCTCCGCCGGTGATCGTGCCGAAGCGGACGCATCCCGAACTCGCATACATGGCGGGACGCATCTTCGCGTCGAAGGAGGCGAACATCGGTGTGAAGTCGGCCGTCGGCGTGACATTCCAGAGCGCTCCGGAATCCCCGCTCGTCCACTGTCCCGCAAATTCATTGGGATTGGCGACGTTAATGCTCTTGAACGCCCTATAAGGCCCCGAACGCATCGGAGAGGAGATCGTCTGGTCGGCGTGTCCGAAGACGGTGCCGATGTCAGTCGCCTGTGCAAGACGGATTGTCTGTGCGCCGTCGGTCTCGATGTCCAGATGAACGATATCCGCACTATTCGTCGGCAGTCGCTCCGCATCCCAGTTTGCGACATCGTGCCAAGAATAGGTGCCCGCAGCCGTTTGCTGCCACGTCGCCGTCACGCCCTGCGCGCAGGCCGATTCCACCGCCACACCTAACAACGCCGCAGTGCACAGCAGTGCGTATTTTGTTCGCTCGTAAGTTGTCATGTCTGGCCCCTCCCTTCCAGTGAACGCTAAAAATCTCTTCCATCAAGTCATGTGACACACCACGACAGTCAGACTCATTGGACACTTTATCGGCATTCATGTCAATGCGGAAGACGCTTTTTTTGACATAGCTACACAAAATTGCTATCTTGCATCTGTGGGTGCGGGTAACACCCCGTGAACGTGGTTATTCTGTAAACGACAAAACAGGTTATGCGCTATGAAAAAAACACGGGCGATCAATTTGATTTTAACCCTTTTCGGTGCTCTGTTGCTTGCCGTGCCCGCCATGCAGGTCGTGCTGGCACAGCACGAGGAGGCCGCTGAAGTTTCCGCAAATGCCGCGACAACCGAGCAGGCCGAAAACGTCGAAACTGCAGTCGACCCTCTGGACCTCAATCAGAACGCGGCGCAGATGGATGCTGCGGCCAAGTCGTCACCGTGGTTCATCACCTCGGAAAATGCCGATGGCCGGCGTTTGCGCTCACAGACCACGCTGCTGCTCGGTGCGGGCGTTGCAGCCGCCGGCGTGCTTTACTGCATGCCTGAAAGCGTTACCAACTGGGACCGCGACGACGGCATCGAGGATCTGCCCAACCGCTGGTGGAAGAACGTCTCTCGGAGCCCGGTGTGGGACAAAGATGACTGGGCCATCAACTACGTCGGGCACACCTACTGTGGCGGTGTTTACTACATGATGGCGCGTAAATCCGGGTACAATCAATGGGATTCGTTCGTCTACACCACGCTGATGTCCACGTTTTTCTGGGAGTACGGCATCGAGGCGTTCGCCGAGCGCCCTTCGATACAGGACTTGTTCGTCACACCCTTGGGCGGGTGGCTTTACGGTGAATGGGCGTACCGGTGCGAGCAAAGGATTGAGGAGAATGACAACCGGGTCTTGGGATCAAAGGCCATCGGCGGCATTTCGTTGTTCCTGCTTGACCCGATCGACCATCTGGGACAAGGCGTCAACCACCTCTTGGGCCGCGAATGGATCCTGACCGGGCGTGTGACGCTGCGGACGCAGACGTACGCCGACCAGTTGGACAACACCGTGGCCATGCAAAGCACTCCCGCGCCAGGATTCCGTATGGCGCTACAACGCGTGTTTTGAAATGTCAACTCCGCGCGCCGCGCTGTCGCGCGGCGCGCGGGGCCGGGTCACATGCGCGTGTAGCGGGGGCCGTCGCCGGCTTGCGGGAAGTCCCACACGATGTTCTGGTACGGATCCTTGATCTGGCAGGTCTTGCAGTGCAGGCAGTTGGA
>DAOTMQ010000076.1:0-1774 GCA_035450385.1 Kiritimatiellia bacterium
CTGACGCTGGAAACACGACACGCACCGAAGGCTTCGCATCCGAAGCAAACAGGGATAAACCGCCTGCGAACAGGACACAGAACCCAACTCGACAGAAAAAGAAACCTCGCTCAATCATGGGGGCAGTTTACGACAGAAACGTACTCGCTGGCAATGTTTCATGCAAGGCTGTTTCGTAATCGGTTAGTGACAGGAGTGTGCGAAGACACTGCGTTTCTGGTGAAAAGGGGAGCAGGGAGTCGGAGCGCGGGCGTCCTCGCCCGCAACAACGTGTCTTGCAAAAGGGTGTGGCGCGGGCATCTTGCCCGTGTTTCATGGGCGGGACGCCCATGCTACGGGGTTTTTGCTCCCCTGGGAACCATACCGCGCATCGGAATCTCAATCGGCCTTTCACAGAGCGGGCGGGGACGCCCGCGCCCGACTGCGCATACACAAACCACGCACTAAACTCGCATGCCCCCTGTCACTAATCGATTACAAAATACGCTTGATTTTCGACAGTTCGCCTGTGATACTCGTCTGTCGATCGGAGACAGATGGAATGACGACACTTCGGCTGGCGGCCTTGATCGCAACCTACTGCTCAGTTATAGTTCCCTACGTTGCCGAGGGACAACAGACGTGCGCGGATGCCACCCCCAATTCTATAAAGACGCCCGAAAACTCGGAGCTTTTTGCGAAGTACGTCGATCCGCAGAGCGGAGTTGTCAGCTATCTGCTCTTTTTCGAAACGCCTCCGGACAAGTATGGCCTGAGGGGCGTCCCACGTCCCGGCGCGACGGACAATGTGCCTCATACAGCCGCGAGCCTCTTGCGTGTACGATGGGGGATATGAAGTCAAACGTCATAGAGTTTTTCGGTTACGATGGATGTCTGGTGCTGGAAAATGATGTCGGCGTGCGTGTGGTGCTTACGCCGCTGGCCGGTGGGCGCGTGCTGGAATACGCGTTGAATGGCGTAAATGCCCTGTACCTTGATCCGGCGCAGAAGGGATGGCGTCACCAACCCGGCGTTCCGTCGGTCGATCCGTGCGGCGGACGGCTTGATGTCGGACCGGAGTGGACGATTCCGCCGCACCCTGATCTGTGGTTGGGGGACTGGACCGGCGAGATCACGGGAGAGGGTCGGGCGCGGCTGACGAGTCCGCGCGACCGCATGACGGGGTTGAGGATGACACGCGATTTCACGCTGGCAGCGGACAGCGCGTGCCTGTGCGTCGAGCAGCGCGTAACCAACGACTCTGCGCGACCGATCTCCTGTTGCCATTGGAGCCGTACGCTCGCGACCGGCGGCGGTATCGTCCTGATCCCTTTGTCGCCCGAGAGCCGCTTCCCGAAACACTACATTCAGTACGGTCCTGGGCCGGTCATGAACTTCCGTCCCGATGATCCGCAGATTCGCATCCGTGAGGGGTTCCTAGAGGTACTCGGGACGCCGCAACGACCTAAGCTCGGCATGGACAGTGCGGTGGGGTGGTTCAGCTATTTGACGCGGGCCGGTCTGCTGTTCACCAAACGGTATGCAGTGGAGCCCGAACGGGTCTACGGTGAGATGGCCGGGCTCACGATATCGATCTGGTACTTCAAGGACGAGATGTGCGAGTTGGAGCCGATTGGTCCGCTTGAGCGCTTGGCGCCGGGGGCGTCGTTCAGCTTTAGCGAGGAGTGGTCGTTGCTACCATGGCGGTATCCCGCGCCGGGAGAGTGCGTTGATCTGACGGAGTTGGCTGCGCGTGTTCGCAAAATCGAGGGTTGAGTTCGCATGATCGAGGTTG
>DAOTMQ010000076.1:1874-14798 GCA_035450385.1 Kiritimatiellia bacterium
GAGGAAACAGGATGAGAAATCTGCTGGGTATCACGTTGGCGTTCGGGACCTTGATCGCGAACGCGGGAGACATCGTGCTGTTTGATGCGACGAAGACGCCGCTGTCGGCGGTCGCAGCACAGTCGGGCGGGACGTTCGCGCTCACGGACGGGCTGCTCGCGATCGAGACGAAAGGCAACTTAGGTTATCCGGGTGTGCGTATCGCCGGCGAATGGGATTTGTCGGGCTGCAACCGCGTCACCTTCGAGTTGGAGCACTGCGACGGGAAGGGGGAGTTGCCGCTCACGGTGCGCTTTGACAATCCGGGGGCTGATCCCGGTAAACACACTGGCGTGTTTGTTGATCGCATCAAAATGCCGCGCAAAGGCGTGCACGCCTGTACGGTCGCACTGCCGCCAACGCTGCCATCGGGACGTGCGATCAGCAGCAAGCTGACCGGTATGCGCGCCACGCCGTTTCAGACGACCGGCGTGGTTGCGGATCTGGACGCTGCGCACGTGGTCGGCGTGGCCGTCTACATGCGGTTGAACAAGCTGGATTGGAAGTGGGGCGTCCGGCGCATCGTGGCACATACCGGGCCGGTCGCGGACGCTCCGGCTTGGATGAAGCTGACGGAGAAAGAGTTTTTCCCCTTCATTGACGTGTACGGTCAGTTTAAGCATAAGACGTGGCCGGGAAAGATCCACTCCGACGAGGAGTTGAAGGCGGCGGCGCGGCGTGAAGAGGCGGACTTGGCGGCGCATCCGGGGCCGACGGGCTGGAGTCGCTTCGGCGGCTGGGCGGGCGGGCTGCGGCGCGAGGCGACCGGACATTTCCGCGTGGAGAAGATCGAGGGCAAGTGGTGGATGGTGGATCCCGAAGGGTATCTGTACTGGTCGCACGGGCCGGTGCGTGTGACACCCTCTACGGCGATCACGCCGCTCGATAACCGCGAGTTTTACTTCACGGACCTACCTGCACCGGATTCACCGTTCGCCAAGTTCTATACCACGCGCGATGAGTTGCTCTATCCATATTACGTCAAACGCAACATTCAGCGAACGTACGATTTTTCGTCGGCGAACTGTTACCGCAAATATGGTGCGGGCTATTACGAAATCTTCGCTGACTTGGCGCACCGCCGGTTGCGGAGCTGGGGGATGAATACCATCGCCAACAGTTCGGACAAGAAAATCTGCCTGATGGATCGCACGCCGTATACCGACCGTTTTGAACTGAAGTCGAAGCCGCTCGCCGGCAGCCATGACGGCTGGTGGCCTTTCCGTGATCCGTTCGATCCCTCGTTCCGCGCCGATGTGCGGCGGCTGATGAACGAACACAAGGCCGAGATGCAAGATCCGTGGTGCTTCGGCTTCTTTGTTGACAACGAGCTAAGCTGGGGCGGCGAGACCGATCTGGCGGCATGGACGCTGGAGTCGCCTGCGGATCAGGCGGCCAAGCGCGTCTTCCGCGAGCGCATGCAGAAGGCATACGGCACGATCGACAAGCTCAACGCGGCATGGGGCACAGCGTATGCGGACTGGGATGCGTTCCTCACTGTCTGCCGACGGCCGGGAGCGGGAGCCACTGCCGATCTCAAGGCGTTCACGCTGGAGATTGCCGATGCCTACTTCAAGAACATCCGCGAAGAGTTCAAAGCTGCGGCACCGAACAAGCTCTACATGGGGTGCCGCTTTGCCGGACGCGGGCCGGAGTTTGCAGTGCGTGTGGCGGCTAAGCACTGCGACTTGCTCAGCTACAACATCTACGCGCGCCACCTCAATGACTTCAAGTTGCCGGAGGGCATCGATAAACCGGTGATCATCGGCGAGTTCCATTTCGGTGCGCTGGATCGTGGCCTTTTCCACCCCGGTCTGATTAAGCTGGAAAACCAAGAAGAGCGCGGCCGGGTCTACGTGCAGTATGTCACGTCAGCATTGAAGCATGCGCATGTGGTGGGCGTACACTGGCATCAGTTCGGAGATCAGGCTACGACCGGAAGGTTTGACGGTGAGAATTTCCAGGTCGGGTTTGTTGACTGCTGCAACACGCCCTATCCGGAAACGATCAAAGGCATCCGCGAGGTTGGTTACCGTATGTACGAAATCCGCGGCGGAAAATGAGTTGAGACGCTTGCTAAACCCCTCGTGGCATGGGCGTCCCGCCCATGAACACGGGCAAGATGCCCGTGCCACCCCTCTCGTGGCATGGGCGTCCCGCCCATGGAACACGGGCAAGATGCCCGTGCCACACCTGCAAGCAAGGGGTTTTGCAAGAGCCTCGAGTTGAGAGGGTGATGCGAAGCGGTCAGCGTCGATCCAGACCGCTTCGCGTCCACACAAAATCGGAATGGATCGAGGAGAATCACGATGCGTTTTAAAGACAAAGTTGTACTGGTGACCGGAACGAGCCGCAACACCGGTGTCGGAATCGCTGCGTTGTTCATCCGCGAGGGAGCCCGCGTCTGCGTGTGCAGTTCCACGCCGGAGAGCACGGCCAAGGGCGCGGCAGAGTTACGTGCAATGGGGTTGACTGAGTTTACTGAGACGCCGGCCGACATCTCGGACACCGAACAGGTCCGCGCCATGTTTCGCGTGATCCAGGAGAAGTTCGGCCGCATTGACATCCTGGTGAACAACGCCTGCAACCAAGGTATCGGGCCGGCGTTTGAAGAGATGGATCCGGCGTATTTCCTGTCGGTCATCAAGACCAATCTGCTAGGCACCTTTCAGGTGTCGCAGGAGGCGGTCAAGATGATGCTGCGTCAGGAAAGCCGCGGTGTGATCGTCAACCTAGGCTCCAATGTGTCGATGCGCGCGATTCGCAACCGCACCGCCTACGTGGCCAGCAAGGGTGGTGTGGATGCGTTGACGCGCTCGATGGCCTTGGACTTGGGGCCCAAAGGCATCCGCGTCAACATGGTGGCACCGGGCTACATCTTCACCGACCGTTGGGAAAAGCTGGATGACGATAAGATCAAGCGCCGCCGCTTGAACTGTCCGCTCGGCGTCGAGGCGACAGCCGATGACATCGCGCAGGCGGTGGCCTTTATGGCGTCCGATGCATCGCGCAACATTTGCGGCGAGCGCTTGGTGGTGGATGCCGGTTGCAGCGCGCAACACATGCCGGTGGATGTGGATATCTGATCTGTCCGATTCGTCTAATTCGTCCAATCTGTCCGATAATCCCGATAACAAAAAACCATGAAAGTTTCAAAAAGCTACAAGTGGGAGTTGCTGGCGCTGCTGTCGGTTGCCTTCTTTTTCCATCAGGCAGACCGTGCGTTGTTCAGCGTTATGTTGATCCCGATTCAAAATGAGTTGGGTCTGACCGACGGCCAGATGGGCGCGATCGGCTCGTGGATGTTCGCGACGCTGGCGGTGATGGTTCCGATAGCCGGATTTATGGGCGACCGGCTGAGCCGCAAGTGGATCATCACGTGCAGCCTGATTTTTTGGAGTTGCGCGACGGCTCTCACGGGAATGGCTACGGGGGTTGTCGGTCTGATCCTCTTCCGTAGCGTGGCGACGGGCGGTGGCGAGTCTTTTTACGCGCCTTCCGCCTATGCGCTAATCGCGTCGTACCATAAAAAAACGCGCTCTTTGGCGTTTTCTGTCCATCAGGCTGCGTTGTATGTCGGACTGATGTGTAGCGGCTATCTGGCAGGTATGATCGAAGCGGCCTTCGGTTGGCGTATGGTCTTCTATCTGTTCGGCGGTGCCGGTGTTCTTCTCGGCCTTGTTTTCATCTTTCGGTTGAAGGACGCGCCTGCGGAGTCGCAGCCGGATAAACCCGTCGCGGTCAGCAAGCCGTCGGTCTGGGAGTCGATCCGCGTGCTGGTGAAGACGCCTAGCGCGCTGCTGGCGACTGCCGGATTCTGCGCTGTGGTTTTCGTGAACAACGCCTACGTTTTCTGGGCGCCGACCTTTGTGATGGAAAAGTTCAAGAGTTCCGCGACGCCGATGACGCTCACGCAGGCAGCGGGTGGGACGATGCTCTATCATCACTTGGCGGCGTTCGCGGCGATCATGGCGGGCGGGGTTCTGACTGACTGGGCCGTGTCACGTTATCCGCGTTTTCGCTTGTTGTTGCAGGGCACGGCGTTGTTGCTGGGGGCACCGATGATCTACTGGATCGGCGTGGCGAACGGCGTCACGGCCACGTGGATCGCGATGGCGGGATACGGGATTTTCCGCGGTCTCTTCGAGGTCAATACCCATGCGTCACTGTTCGACGTGGTGCCGGCGAGATTCCGTTCAAGCGCAGTCGGGCTGATGACGATGACGGCGTTCTTTTTGGGCACAGTACCGCCCAAAATGATCGGCAAGTTCTGTGACCTGCACGGCAAGGTGGCCGGCATCCAGCAGGGCTTCACGGTGCTGGCGTTCGCTTACGTTCTGGGTGCAATCGCGATATTCTGTTCGATGTTGTTCACGTTCAACCGTGACCGCGTGTTAGAGTAGGGGGCTCTTGCAAAACCCCTTGATTGCAGGTGTGGCACGGGCATCTTGCCCGTGTTTCATGGGCGGGACGCCCATGCCACGAAGGGTTTGGCAAGAGCTTCGTAGGAGAGTGCTTTATGAAAATCACTGGAATCAAAACATTTGTCTGTCACGCCTATCGAACGAACTGGGTGTTCGTCAAAGTGCTGACCGACGAGGCCGGTCTCTACGGGGTCGGTGAGGCCACGCTGGAGTACAAGGAGGCTACCATCGTCTCCGCGTGCCAGGATCTGGAGCGCGACATGCTCGGCAAAGATCCGCGCGACATTGAGGCGATCTGGCACAGCAACTACCGCGACGCCTATTGGCGCGGCGGGCCAGTGCTGATGAGCGCGATCTCGGCGATCGACATCGCGCTGTGGGACATTCTTGGCAAGAGCCTGAGCGTGCCGGTCTGGCGGTTGCTGGGCGGGCGTGTGCGCGACAAGGTACCGTGCTACGCCAACGCCTGGTTCGCAGGCGCGAAAGAGCCGGAAGAGTTTGCGGAAAAAGCTGCCGAAGCGATCGAGACCGCTGGTTGGAAAGGACTGAAGTGGGATCCCTTCGGCACCGCCTACCGGCAGCTTGAACCACAGGCGTTCCGCAAGGCGATGCGCTGTGTCGAAATGGTCTATGAGGCGGTCGACGGCCGCGCGGAAATTTTAATTGAGGGACATGGGCGCTTCGATCTGCCGACCGCGCTGCGCATCGCCAATGCGCTGGAGGCGTTCAATATCCTCTGGTTTGAAGAGCCGATCATCCCCGATACCGTCGAAGCGATCGCCGATCTGCGCAGCCGCGTCAAGGTGCCGCTTTCGTTCGGCGAGCGGCTCTACAGTACCTGGCAGTTCCGTACGCTGCTGGAGGCGCGTGGCGCGGATTTCGTGCAGCCGGACGTCTCGCACGCCGGTGGCATCACCGAGTTACGCAAGATCGCGGCGATTGCCGAATCGCATCACATCCCCTTCTGTCCGCACAACCCCAGCGGGCCGGTGGCCAACGCCGCCACGCTTCAGCTCGCCGCGTCGCAACCCGGCTTCTATCTGCTGGAGACTATGGCCAACGATGTGCCGTGGCGGCGCGACGTGTGCGACGAAGCGGTCACGTTGTATGATGGCGAGATGCACATCCCGGCGGACCGACCGGGGATCGGCGTGGACATCAACGAGGCGGCCATTGCGAAACATCCCTATCAACCGATCTCGCTCCGCCACTACAAAGGCACCCTGACCGAGATCCGTCCCGCTGACGCAACGGCCTTCTTTAATTGAGTGCATGGACGATAGAGACATCCTTCAGCCGGAGACATTGTTGACGCGCGACATGCGGCTCAACGTCAAAGAGGCGGAGGCGGGGCAACCGCTGGCCGCTTATCTGGCGTCGCGCTTTACGTATCATGACCATGCGGCGTGGTGTCGGCTGATCGACGAAGGGCGTGTCACACTGAACGGAAACCCCGCTGCGGTGCAACATCCGCTTGCGGTCGGGGATCGTGTCCAATATGACGTTAGGGTTAGCGGTGTTGTAGCGCGTAACACGCCGGTCGTGCTACCGGTGCCTATGTATACTGGCTAGCGGGCGCAAAAATATGTGTCGCGGAAAAGTGTGTTGTCCCCGGCCACGTCAAGTGCTACAATGCAGGCAGTTCAAGGCGGGGCGGTGTTAACGATGATCAAGTAACCAAACCATGCCCTTGACGCTTGAGCTGGATATGTCATGCGAGGTGGCGATGAAAAATGATGTTTTGTTGTTGCTTGTCCGGTGCGGCTTCGTTGCTTGTTCAGTTTGCGTCATCACGCTGTACGCCAGGAATGCCACTGCCACTAATGGAACGGTGGCTGTTTTAGGGAGTGCCGTGGCCAAAGGATTCGACGCTGGCGGCGAAACGGTTTGCGGATCGTATGCCTTAGGCTATGCGGGGTTGCTGACAACGCACCTCGCTCCACTGGAGTGGGGAGTTACGAATTTTGCAGTCAGCGAAGAAAGTACGGCAGATATTTTGAGCGTTTATGAAACGGATGTCGTTCCCGCTGCACCGGATCACCTGTTCGTAGGTCTTTCTTTGGCCGATGCGGGACTGGCAGGGGCGGCCGATCCGGCGGCGGTGTCAGAAAGTTTCCAATCCACCTTAACCAATGTCATTGGCCGTGCCCGCGCCAGCGGCATGTTTGCGATTGCCGGATTGTCTTATCCCCACAATAATTATTCCGCGTCAGAATATGCATATCTGAAGGCGATGAATCTTCTGATCAATACCTATGATCTGCCCAGCGCCAATTTTCTCGGTGCGGTCGACGATGGCACAGGACACTGGGTTGAGGGCTTTAACAGCGACGTAGGACGTCCCAACGTTCAGGGACACGAAGAGATGTTCTACACGATCGTGCCGTCGCTCTTCGATGCGATCCGTCTCGGCAAGACTGCGCGTCCCAGTCCTGTGGACGAGGACGGCGGATATGCCACCATCACCCGTGATCCGGAAGTCCGGGCGCCCATTAGCTTCACGCCTCAAGATACGGTCCACTCGTTTACAACCGCTTTCAGGGTACTTTCAGACTGCACGGGAACGGTGGCGGCGGTAAAATCCGGGAGAATTGAAACTGGGCCACGTAGTGGCAGGATATTGGTTGATTTCGGTCCAACGAATGATGCGAAAGGGCGTGCCGCACCGTCCCCGGATCAGAACGGCAACCACTGGAATAGTTGGCGATTGACCGCCGTTCCAGCCGGATCGGCAATTTCGAATCTTGTCATGACCAGCGGTGACATCACACCGGTGTCGCTGTATGTCACGGGTTCTTTTGACGCGCCCAATGGCGGAAGCAGTTTCGGCGGGTTGATGGAGCCTGATCCGGCGTTGTTGGGAGATTTTGCGGTGACTCAAGCTACGGAGGATTATTTTTGTACCGGTTCGACTGCAAAATTCAAAGTCACAGGACTTGACCGCCGCTTCTCCTATACTTTGCGGTTTTTCGGTACGCGCGTAATGGAGGGGGCCACCCGCACGACCAGATATACTGTGGTTGGCTACAGCGGAACATTCTCAACCAACATGGTCACCACCGGCACGGATGTCGGCACTGGGGGGTATGACGGGAACAACGACACGATCGCTGAACTTAAAGGTCTGATGGCCGATATGAACGGCGAGATGGAGGTCAGTGTTTCAAAGGTTGACGGATACGCATACCTCAACATCATGGAGATTCGTTTCGAAGAGAGTGAGGGTGAGCCATTAGCGGTTTCGGACAGATTCCTTATAGACTTCGGCCCAGCGGATCACGCGAAAGGCCGTGCCGCGCCGTCCCCGGATCAGAACGGCAACCACTGGAACAGTTGGCGTGAAGATGCGCATGCGGAAGTCGGCACAAGCTTGCCGTGGTTGGTCAGGACAAACGGCAAGATCGCACCGGTTGCCCTTGAGGTCACTCAGATTTTCGCGACCAACGGAGGTGTCGATTTCGGGGGTCTGTTGGAGCCTGATCCGGCGCTACTGGGAGACTTTGCGGTGGCGCAAGCCACGGAGGATTATTTCGGAACTATGTCGACTGCAAGACTCAAGATCACAGGACTTGACCGTGGCTTCTTTTATACCTTTCGGTTTTTCGGTTCACGTTCATGGGACGCCCCCATCCGCACGACCAGATACACCGTGGCTGGCGGCAACGGAACATTCTCAACCAACCTAGTCACTACCGGTACGGATGTCGGCACTGGGGGCTATCACGGCAACAACGACACGATCGCCGAACTGACAGGTTTGAGCGCGAACGCTAATGGCGAGATGGAGGTCATCGTTTCAAAGGTCGCCGAATACGCCTATCTCAACATCATGGAGATTAAGGCTTCCGAGGTGATTGATCCTGATCCCGACTCGCTGTTGATCGACTTCGGGCCCAATGATGGCGTGAACGGGCATGCCATGACGAGCCCCGACAGCAACGGTAGGTATTGGAACAATTTCGTGCCGCCGTACTACGCCGGGGCTGTTTTAAAAAACCTTGTGGATTCACATTCGTCCCGAACCACCACGGTAGCACTCGCCATCACCAAGGGGTTTGTGAGCTGCAACGGAATTAACCATGGAGGTTTGTTTACCCCGGATTATGGTCTGCTTGGCCATTTCGCTCAAGTGTATGCCACCGAGGACTTTTTCCACACTCAGACCGGCGGTTCCAGCTTGAAGATATACGGATTGAATAAGGCATCCGTTTATACTTTGCGTTTCTTCGGGACAAGGGAAGGCGATGAATTACGGGTAACGCGATTTACGGCCAAAGCGGGGAACGGCAATTATTCCACCAATATGGTGACGACCGGAACGGATGTGGGAACCGGAGGTTACGATGGTAACAACGACACGATCGCCGAGTTGACAGGGCTTGTGCCTGATGAACTTGGTTGTATTTACGTCGACATCGCCAATGTCACCGGCACGCAGTGTTACATTAGCATTATGGAAGTCAAAAAGGAGTGCTCGGTTGTTGGCACTGGATGGGGCACGGTAGAGGTGCGTTCTAACGAAATAGCGTATGTTGCGTCGACAGGGCACGAGATCAAAGCTCCGGTCAGGCTTGACGGCACCGTTTGGCGGGATGTGGCGGTCGCGCACAGTTTCGCGGCTCAGCGAACGCGATTGTTTTTGAACGGAGACGAGGTAGGGAGTGTGCCTGAACGCCTGTATCCATCCGTATTTGTCCTTGGCGGGGAGGGCGAAGCCGCAAGCGGTCGCATGCAAGGCCCCGAGCGGGCAAGTTACCAAGACTGGTGCGTATACCGATCAGCGTGGAATGCGGGCGAAGCGAGCGCTCACGCCGCCGGACAGATGCAGCAGGCCAGCATGGAGATTTGCGCCGCGCTGTCCGACCTTCATTTCACGGTAGGAACGGCGGTCGATAACAGGGCGCAGAGTCTATCGGAGGCGGTCGTGAACTCGGCGCACATCAAACAAAAAGAGAAAGGCACATTGTTGCTGGTGCGGTGACAAGCCTTTGTCGAATAAGTTTTGCGATGGACGTGTGTATAACAACAACGAGTGAAAGGGTAAAAATGCGATTTGTGATTCTTGGTTCATTGGTGTTTGCGGTGATTACGGGGATGTGCGACACCGCAGAAAAAAACGTGCCGCATCCCTCAGAAGACCCCAGTTGGTCGCTGACATTTGAGGATACCTTCGATGGTGATAAACTGGATGAATCCAAATGGTTTCCCGGTTACCGTTTAGGCCGTGTGGAGTATTACAAGCGTATCGGTTTTCCTAATCAACACGCTCGAGGGTGGCAACCCTGTCCGCCTGTTGCGCACTACGTTCTAAAGGATGGTGTGCTGAAACTGCGGGTGGATAGAGATTTGCCTAAACGTGACACGCAGGACACCAAGACGGTTTCCGGTTTAACGTCCGCAATTTACCGTTATGACGAAGCGACCGGGGATTTCAAGGACGAGGTTCGGTTCGCGCAAAAATACGGCTGGTGGGAAATACGCTGCCGGATGCCTGTAGGGGGTAGCGGGGCGTACACGGCGTTCTGGCTGCATTCGGTAGGGGCGCGAAACCAGGAATACTCGCCGGAAGGTGTGAGGCAAGGAAACCCGGCCGGTAAATCGCCCGCTATAGAGATTGATATTTTCGAGTGGCTATGCAGAGACCCGCGACACAATCAGTTCAACGTTCATTTTACCAAAAATGGCCACAAGGTTTTTAAGTGCCCGGATGACATGACGAAAGAATTCCACACGTGGGCAATCAATTGGGAAGAGGGCAGGATAACCTGGTTTTTTGACGGGAAGCCGGTCCATGTGTATCAGGGACCGACCCCGGAACACAAGATGTATCTGCTGATGGCTATGTTCCAAACAGGCGGATGGGTGGGCGAGATCGACAAGAACTTGCCGTATCCGATGGATTTTGAAGTGGATTATGTCAGGGTGTGGCAGAAAAAATAATCACCCCTCAAACATGGCTGCGCTAAACGAGATTTGTCACTCGCCGAAGACCTCGACCTCGGTGTAGTGATTACAGCGCGTACTGCGGGATCTTCAACGTCTCGCCGTCCTTCATGGCGGACATGTGCGCGTAGATGCCCGAGACCGTCGTGTTCAACGCGCAGGCTACGTCGCAGACCGGCTTCTGTTTGAGCAGGATGGCGCGGATAAAGTCATCGCTCAGGTAACCGTGCGATCCGCCGTGTCCGCCGGCCGGTACGCCTGGCGGCAGCGGCGGTTTCTCTTGTGCGACTTTCGAAATATCCGCTTGGCCGGAGTAGCGCGCTTCAAAGCTGCCCTTCTGACCATAGACGCGCCCTTTCTCGCCGCCTGCGCCGGGCATGTCCCAGCTTACCGCCATGCGCGCCATGCCGCCTTCACTGGTGCGGAACAGCGCGATCTCGGTGGCAAACGGATTGTTGTAGCGGTTCTTCCCCGGCTGGTTGTCGGGCAGCAGGCTCGGTATGGCCAGGCACGAGACCGAGGTGAAGGAGCCGCCGGTGACGCAGGTGTAGAAACCGTTCGAGTGGGTCGGGTAGTACTGCGGCGGCAAGCCGACGCGCCAGCCGTTGTAGGACCCGATGTGCTTGTCCATGTAGTGATAGTACTCGCCCTCGGTGTAGATCATCTTACCGAAGCCGCCCGCCTTGTAGATCTCGCGCATCGCGTAACATTGCGGGCGGAACGCCGTGGTTTCAAACAGCGCGTAGACCAGCCCCGTCTTCTTGACCGTTGCCAGCAGTTCGTCCGCCAACGCCAACTGTTCCTCGCCGAAAACCGCTGGCACGGCCGAAGCTACATGCAGCCCGCGCTTCATGCCCTCGATGCAGAGCTTGGCGTGGCTCGGCGCGTCCGTGGCGATAAAGACCGCCTCGATCTCGCGGTCCTTCGCGTACATCTCCTCGCACGAGGCGTAAGTTTTTTTAGCGCCCGTGACTTTTGCCAACTCCGCGCAGGCGTCGGGGTTCAGGTCGGTCGCCGCGACGACCTCAACATTCGGGTGGTTCTGGAACCCGAATGACGCGCCGAATTTACAGACCCCGTAGCCCGCGATGCCGACCTTGACCTTGCGGTCTGAAAAGGGCGTCCAAGCCGCCGTCTTCACCTTGCCTGCGTTGGTCTCGTCAAAGCCCGCAATCTTCGGCGCTTGGGTCTGCTGCGCCTGCGCCAGCGTTCTGGCTGTCAGCGCGGCTGCGGCGGTCGTTTGGAAAAAAGTCCGTCTGGATAGGATGTGCGCCATGTCTTGTCTCTCCTTTTGTTCATTGTCGTGCTGGTCAAGCTGTCCTCTTCTTCCGTACGCCTATAGTGTGATCTCAGGAATCTTGATCGTTTCACCGCCCCGCATCGCGCTCATGTGGGCGTAGACACCGGCGATCGTGGTATTGAGCGCCGTGACCACATCCACGCAGACCTTGTGCTCCGGCACGAGAATGCCGTGGATAAAGTCGTCCGTGAGGTAGCCGTGCGAGCCGCCATGTCCGCCGCCGGTCATTCCTTTGGGCAGGGCCCGTTTGCTCCACTTCTTCGCGTTTTCCTTCACCTCTTTTGAGAACCAGCCGCGGTAGCCGCCCTTCTCGGGGACGAAACACCCCTTCTGTCCCCAGATGCGGCCGTCCTCACCGCCATAGGATGGCGTGTCCCACGAGACGAGCATGCGCGCGGCGGAGCCATCCTCGCATTTGAACATCGCGAACTCGCTACCGTAGGGGTTGTTGTACTTGTTCTTGTGGTAGCGTTTCTTAAGCGAGGGAATGCCCGTGCAGACCACCTCGGTGAAGCGCTTGTGCGTGACGCAGGTGTAGTAACCATTGGAGTGGGTGGGGTAGTACTGCGGCGGCAATCCGATGCGCCAGCCGTTGTAGGAGGGCGTGCCCTGTCCGTCCAGAGTGTTGTCGCCGCAGTGGAAGTACTCGCCCTCGGTGTATGTGATCGCGCCGAGCATGCCCGCCTGATAGAGCTTGCGCATCTTGAAGCAGGAGTCGCGGAATGCCGAGGTTTCGTTCATTTGATAGAGCTTGCCGCTGCGCTTCACGGCGTCAAGGAGACGCGGGACGTATTCGAGTTGCCCTTCGCCGAGGAATGCCGGCACGGCGCTCGCCACGTGAAGGCCGTGTTCGAGGGCCATGATGGCGAGCGACACATGGCTCGGCGCGTCCGTCGCGAGGTACACGGCTTCGAGCTTATCCTCGGCCGCGTGCTTGATCATCTCCTCACAGCTCGGATAAGTTTTCTGTGCCTTCACGCGTTCTTGCAGCAGTTTACACTTGGCGGGGTCGAGGTCCGTGCAGGCGACCACCTCCACGTAGGGATGGCTCTGAAAACCGAACGCTGAACCGAACGAGCAGACGCCTTCGCCCGCGATGCCCACGCGCACCTTGCGGTCGGCGTATGGAATCCAGTCGAGACTCTCGTCCGCGCCGCTTTTCGTTTCGTCCAAACCTTGAATCTTCGGCTTGGACGTTTCGGCTCCCTTCGCTCCGCT
>DAOTMQ010000077.1:0-14605 GCA_035450385.1 Kiritimatiellia bacterium
GCTCCGGTTGTGCAATGAAAACCCCGAGGATCTCGGCTGGCTGTTTTTCAAGTAGACCCACACAGAGGCATGCGTTGAAAACGGAGGCGAGCCCGCCGTCCTGCGAGGGAGAAGGATACGGCGGGAAGGCCGACGTTACCACACCGCGAGAACGCTCCGCGAGCCTGATGGCTGGATTTTGATTTCATGAAGTTTCATGTTTCATGGTTAGAAATTGAGTAACTTTTTCACCCGAAACGCACGATCTTCGCGCCCCTGTCACCAACGCGATACCGATACCGATTTCGATACCGATATGACGATGTGTTGTGCTATGCTTGTGCGTACACGGATATGACCCAGAAATCAAGTGAGAGTAACCATGCCTGTTTACGACTATGAGGCAACAAGCCCCAAGCAACAATGTCCCCGGTGCGCCAATGGCTTTGAGTATGTCCAGTCGATTCACGATCCGCGCCTGACTGCGTGCCCGGATTGCGGAGCGCCGGTGCGGCGCGTCATTACCGCGCCGGCTATCGGACGCTCCAAATCCAAACTCGATGACCGCGCGAAAGCCGCCGGCTTTACGAAACTGAAACGGCTGGGCAAGGGCGAATACGAAAAAATGTATTGAGCCGAGGAGCACCTGTGCAACGACTCACGCTCGAACGCCGTAGCAAAATCCTGCGGGCCATCCGTGATTTTTTCGATGCCCGTGGATTTATCGAAGTTGAAACGCCTGTCCGCATTCCCGCCCCGGCGCAGGAGACCCATATTGACGTGCCGCCCTCCGGTCGCGCCTGGTTGCGCGCATCGCCCGAACTCCACATGAAAAGGCTGCTCGTCGACGGCTGTGAAAAAATCTACCAGATCGGTCCCTGTTTCCGTAGCGGCGAGTGCGGCCGCAGACACAACCCGGAGTTCACGATGCTGGAGTGGTACCGCACGGACGCCGACTATCTCGACATCCTCGCCGATACCGAAGCGCTGGTCTGCGCCGTCTCCACAGCTCTTTTCGGGACGACAACGCTGTCCTACGGCGGCGCGACCATCCAACTGGCCGGCCCGTGGCCGCGCCTGACGGTGTGCGATGCGTATCGCCGCTGGGCCGGATGGGATCCGGCCGCGCAATGGGACGCGGACCGCTTCGACATGGACATGGTCACGCGCATCGAGCCCGCCCTGCCGCGCGCGACGCCGTGCGTGCTGATCGACTACCCGGCGCCTGCGGCTTCACTCGCACGGATGAAGCCGGGCGATGCCAGCGTCGCGGAACGCTGGGAGGTCTATATCGGCGGACTTGAAATCGCGAATGCGTACAGCGAGTTGTGCGACGCCGCCGCGCAACGCGCACGCTTCGAAGAGGCCGCGCGTGAACGCCAAGCGCTGGGTAAAGACGCCTATCCGCTGGACGAGCCCTTCTTGAACGCACTCGAACGCGGCATGCCCCCCTGCGGCGGCATCGCGCTCGGCATCGACCGGCTGGTCATGCTGGCCTGCGACGCCGACGACATCGCGGATGTCCGTCCGTTCTGCCAACGCCCAGGCGCGTGCTATTAATGAGTGGGGGATGTCGGCGGCGCTACGCAAAGCTGCACGATCGCCTCGCGCACGCGTTCGGTCTGTTCCGCATTCATCGAGAGAAACTGGTCGCGTCCTTTATCCGGCGTAAACAGGGTGCCTCCGTCGTTTTCGATTGTTACTGTGCCGACCGGTGAGAGCGTGAAATAGCCGCGGTCGGGGTAGACCGCAACCAGCAGCGCGGTGGGATCCCACGTCGGCCGGTTGTGGCCCTTCGGTGAGTAGAGCGCGTAGGCCTCGGGCAACGGATGGTGCTTCATGTAGACGTAATCCCGCTCGATCGACTCGTACGGATAGGCCGCCGCGATCCCGATTTCAAACCCGCTCCAAAGCATCGGCGTCGGCCACTCTTTCGCCAGCTTCTGCGCGGCGGGGATGTCTTTGATCACGTTGTATTCCAGATGGCGCGTTTTCCAATTGATCGGCTGGAAAGAACCCGCCATGAGCGAGAGCACCTTGACCTTTTTCGCGATCAGTTCCTTGCCGGTGAGCGGCGAATGCGCGTCAGCAGGCGAATCCAGCAGGCGCTGGAAGTTCGTGAAGAACCCGACCTGCACCAGCGACACGCTTTGGTCCGGCTGGGCGGCCAAGATTTTGCGGATCAGGCCGGTGGCTTCGGGCGCCTGCTCGCCGGAGGTGAGATCATGCGGATAACGCAAGCTCCCGTCCTCGTTCTTGGCTGCGGCCAGCAGATTGAATTTGCCGGGCTCGGGCGTCACGCCGCCCTTGACCACTCCGATCGGAATGTCGGGCCGTCCGTAGAAGGTGTTGACCGCATCCACGAACGCGGCGGCTTGCGGATGATCTTTCGTAATGGTCACCGCCAACAGATCAACCGCGCCGCGTGATTGCAACGTGTGGATCATGCACAGCGCCATCAGGTCGTCGGTGTCATTTCCCATATCGGTATCAAAAATCAATTTCACCGGCTCAGCGTGCGTCACTGCGGCCACGCAGAGGACCGCCGCCCACAGGCATCTCATGTTCTTCATTTCGTTCTCCTCGTGTCCTTCAACGCTTAAACGATCTCCCAGCCTTTGCGGCACTCTTCCCTGATGAACGCATCGGCTTCGGGCGCATTGGTGGCGCGCATGGCGACAGGATCCCACTGGATCCTCTTGCCCGTGCGCAACGCGACATTCCCCAGCAGGATCAGTTCAGTCAGGCGCGCGCCGTACTCGAAGTTCGCGCTGGCGGGCGTCCCGCCCTTGCAGGCCGACAACCAATCCGCGTGATGGCCCTTGACACGTGGAATGGTCGGATCGGGACGCTTGTACGACTTGTGCAGATCCAGCGGCAACAGGCGGGGTGCGCGGCAGTTTGAGGCGGTCGTGATGTAACCTTTTTCGCCAACCAGCAGCATCCCGTCGCCGCCATCACCCAAACGCTGGCGGAGATCGTCGGAATCAACTTCCTCAGGGAAAGGCGGCCGCAATCCGCCGTCATACCACGTCATCTTCACGGGAGGCAGGTCGCCGCGCGCCCCAAAGCGAAACGTATACATGCCGCCGAACCCAGAAGATTCACTGTCGACCCCGCCGGTCGTGACGGCCTCGACACTGGTGGGATGCACCAGATTCAACGCCCAGACCGCGCCGTCTAAATTATGAACAGCCAGATTGCCCAGCGAGCCGGTCCCGAACGCCCACCAATCGCGCCAGACGTACGGCGCATAAGCGGGGTGGTACGGGCGGAATTCGCGCGGCCCCAGCCACAGATCCCAGTTGAAGCCGGCTGGCACAGGCGGTGTCTCGGCGGGTCTCCCAAGCTCCTTGCGCCAGCGCGGGGAACGGCTCCATCCGTGCACTTCGCGCACCTGTCCGATGGCACCGTCCCAGACCCATTCGCAAACCATGCGGATGCCCGATTCTGAATGGCCATGGATACCCAACTGCGTGGCAACCCCCGTCTCTTTGGCCACCTTTGCGATTTGGCGACACTCCCAAGGATTATGCGCGAGCGGCTTCTCGCAGTAGACATGCTTCCCCATCCGCATCACGGTGGTCGTGATAAACGCGTGCGAATGGTCCGGCGTGGCGCACAAGATCGCGTCGATGCCCTTCTCCTTCTCCAGCATCACGCGGAAATCCTCATAGTCGGGACAGCGGTATCCGGGCACCGTCTCGGCATAGTGCTTCTCAATCATCTCCTTGGTCGGCAGGCGTCCCGCGTGACAGCGGTACCAATAGGCGGTGAGGTCGGTGCGTTCCGCCACGTCGCAGATCGCGACGATACGCGCTTCCGGTTCATGCAGGAGGGCCTTCGCGTTACGCATCCCCATCCCGCCGGTGCCGATGATCGCGACATTGACCTTCTCGCTCGGCGCGACAAACCCCGGTCCGCCCAGCACGTACCGCGGCACGATCGAGAACCCCGCCGCCGACACCGCGGCCTTTTTCATAAACGCGCGTCGCGTCACATTCATTCCTGTTGCCATCGCACTCCCCCTTTTCACCCGTTCGTCCGCTACTTGCAAAGTCTCTCAACCAACCACCGCTCGAAGCCCGGCAGATCCTTCCATGCGATGGCCACATTCATCTGACGGGCGGAGGCGTCCTCACGCGTGTGCCCGTCGTCATCCACACGGATGCCGAGTTTCTCCATCACGCACAGCTCTTGCGTGATGGCGAGATAAACCGCCACGCAATCGAAAAGCGTGGTGCTGCTCGTGTCCGGCGAAGGGCCCTTCTGACCTCTGGCGGCCCGTGCATCCGTCCAAGCCCGGTAATTCGCCAGCAACGCTTGTACGATGGGGTCGGTCGATGCGTTGAGGCGCGCGTAGTTCTCGCCTTTGAGTTGGATCAGGCCGCAGGTATCGAGCGGGGTGATCGTAATATCCCAAGGCGCGGACAGCGCGGCGCGGCACGAAGCCGGATCGGCCCTCACATTCCACTCGGCGCTCGGCGTGGCACTGCCCCCGTAGCCGCGCCGCACGCTGCCGTGCATGCCGACAAACTTGGCTTTCTGCGCGATACGCGGCTCGCGCCGCAACGCCTCGGCGATGTTAGGAAGCGGCCCGACGCAGATCAACGTGACCGGCTCAGGCGACGTCATCACGATATCAATCAACTTCTGCACGCCATCCTGATACACCTTGCCGGGATAGCGCTGGAGATCATATCCCTCGATCCACTTGGATTGATTGTGGGCACCATCTTTTGCACCCTTGCTCACCCCGACACCCACGGGGATGTCGGTACGTTTGGCGGCCTCAAGTATTTTGGCGATCAGGCGCGCCCGCTCCGTGGCATTACCGTAATCGCCGATCACCAGCTTGATGTCCAGTTCCGGACATTTCAGCGCCAGCGAAAGCGCCCACGTGTCATCGATATCGTCGCCGATATCCGTGCTGATGATGACCGGCTTCGGCACCGCTCCCGCGCAGCACGCCATAGCCAGCACACCCGTACACCCGATTCTTTTCATCCATCCAGCGATCATACTTACTCCCCGTTTCTTGATTAACCTTCTGCCATCACAGAAAGAATATACCTCAAGCCACCGCCGAGAGAAAGTAAGAAGTAAGTAAGAAGTAAGGAGAGTAACTCGAACAAGCGTGGCAGGCGTCACCCTTTAAAGTCACGGAGATGGCCCGCGACTGACAAAAAGCCGCGCCAGTAAAATGCCAAGTCCGCCAACGGGTCACGCGTGGAAAAAATCCGCCGCACGATCGTCTCTGGGTGCAGGAATGCCTTGTAAACCTGTCGCACGGCCGCCTTGATGCTTTTTTCGGGGACGCCGGACGCCATCACCTGACGGCGCATGTCGTATTCGTCCCACTCTCGCGTCAGCAGCAGCCCAGCCTGATCCAACTCGCGGAAGAGCGGTGTGCCGGGATAAGGGACCACCATCGTGACTTGCAGCGTGTAGGCGTAGCCTTTGCGCAACAGGCGTCGTGCGAGGTTGACGGTGTTGGCGATCTCGTTCTCACCCTCCCACGGGTAGCCGAACATGACGGTCACATGCACGTCCAACCCGGCACGTGCAGCCAGGCGCGCGCCCTCTTCGATCTGTTCTACGGTCAACGCCTTGACCAGGCGGTCGAGCGTGGCCTGGTTGGCCGACTCCAACCCGAACAGCACCAGCCGGAACCCGGCCTTGCGCATCAGGCGGTAGGCTGCCTCGTCCAGACAGCCGAAGCGCATGTTGCAGTCGATGCGTACCCGCTTGTGGTAGCCGCGCGCGATCATCTCCTCGCAGAAGGTCTTCAGCCACGCGCCAGCCGGCAGGCTGCCAGTGTCGTCCATGATTTCGCGCACGCCGTAGCGCTCGATCAACCCGCCGATCTCGTTGACGACATCTATGGGGTCTCGCGCGCGGTAGGTCGGATACAGCGTGGTCCACGAACAGAAGGTACACTTGCCGTGCCAGCAGTCGCGTCCGGACATGATGTAGGTCCCGGGGGTACGGCGGAAGTTGCCGTTCTTCTCCGCGTAGAGCTGCCATTGCGTCAGGTCGCGGTCGATCCACGGCAGGCTCTTGAGGTCGTGGTCGAGCCGAAAAGCACCGCTGTTCCGAATCGTTTCGTCCTCGCGCCAGTAGATGCCGGGTTCAAAGGCGGTCGGGTCAGGCGCGCCGCCGGTCGCGGTCTGCAACACCGCAAGCAGGTTGAGCAGCAGAAAATCGTAGTCGCCGCCGGTCAGCACGTAGTCAACCGGACACTGCGCAAAACTTTCCTCGGGCAGTGCGGTGACGTGGTCGCCCACCAACACCACGATCATGTCAGGGCGGCGCGCCTTCATGGCACGGATGATCTCCCAGTGGCGGCGCACCACCGGCGTCTTGGTCTCGATCATCACCGCCTCGGGCGCGAACGCATCCAGCCGCTCGTCAAACTCATCCGGCGTCCAGCCGCTGGCGATCCCGTCCAGCCACGCCACCTCATGGCCGGCGCGGCGCGCCTGCGTTGCCGCTAGCGCAGGCACCACCGGATAGATATAGGTCGGCCGCGAAAACCACTGGAACTGGCGGTTCTGCGACAGCAGGGGCACCCCTTTGTCAGACGGCAACGGCGGATAGGCGATGGCAATGCGCATAGAATGTCGACCCACTTAAAACTCTGATTCCCAACGAAACGTCACCGAGTTTAGCCGAGAGCCTCCCAAAAAGGAAGCGAGGACTTTGCTTGTCTTGGTGCCTCGTGTTTTTCTATACTGTGCCGCACGTTTTTTGTAGGCACTGGATTCTAATAAGGAGAGATGATGAGCAAACAGGTGAAGAAGGTAGGCATTCTGACGGCGGGCGGCTTGGCGCCGTGTCTCAGTTCGGCGATCGGGTACTTGATTGACGAGTACACCCGCGTGGCGCCGGAGGTCGAGATCGTCGGCTATATCAACGGCTACATGGGCCTGTTGAGGGGCCAGAGCATCAAGGTCACGCCGACCGTGCGCGAGCATGCGCTCTACCTCACCGAGCATGGCGGCAGCCCCATCGGCAACAGCCGCGTGAAGCTCACGAACGTGAAGGACTGTGTTAAGCGTGGATTGGTCAAAGAGGGCGAGGATCCGCAAAAGGTCGCGGCGGATCAGCTTGTCAAGGACGGTGTCGATGTGCTGCACACGATCGGCGGAGACGACACCAACACGGCAGCCGCAGAGCTGGCGGCGTTTCTCGCGAAGAACGATTACGGTCTCACGGTGGTGGGCCTGCCCAAGACCATCGATAACGACGTGTATCCGATCCGCCAGAGTCTCGGCGCGTGGACCGCGGCCGAAGAGGGCGCGAACTTTTTCGGCAACATCGTTAAGGAGAACACGGCGAACCCGCGCATGCTGATCGTGCATGAGGTGATGGGACGCAACTGCGGCTGGCTGACCGCCGCCACTGCGGCGGCGTACCGTCGGCGCATGGATGCGACCCACTACCTGCCGGAGTTCGGTCTAACGCGCGATCGCGAAGAGGTGCATGCGGTGTATGTGCCCGAAATGACGTTTGACTCCAAAGCCGAGGCGGAGCGCCTGCGCACGATCATGGACAAGAATGACGGCGTGAACATCTTTGTCTCGGAAGGCGCCTGCTTGGACGTAATCATCGCGGAGCTGGAGGCGGCGGGCGAGACGGTGCCGCGCGATGCGTTCGGCCATCCGCGTCTGGACAAGGTCAACGTCGGCAGTTGGTTCGCCGAGCGGTTCAGCCGCCTGTTGGGCTCCGAAAAAACGATGGTTCAGAAAAGCGGGTACTACAGCCGGGCGGCCGCGCCGAATGCGCAGGACAAGGAGTTGATCCATGCCTGTGCCAAGAAGGCGGTCGAGTGTGCGCTGGCGGGCGTGGGCGGCGTGGTCGGCGAGGACGAGGACAAGAACGGCGAGCTGCGCGCCTGTGAGTTTGCGCGGATCAAGGGTGGCAAGCCTTTCGATATCGACGCACCGTGGTTCGGCGCGATGTTGCAGGCGATTGGACAGCCCAAAGGTGCCAAGGTGGCAGTGACGCATTGAGTCGCAAGACAGATGGCTTGACCGACATAGAGCGTACACGCTAAAGTATGCACCGAAAAGTGACGAAGTGATAAGGGTGTGGCCCCTGAGAGATTGAATGAGTTAAGGAGAGTGTAATGGGTAGTTCACAAGCCGCTCGATTGCAGCGCGGCGCTTTGGTTGAATTTGACTTTGCGGTGCTGAACGGGCATTCGCTGTTGCTGGAGGCGTGTCAGACACGGCTGGAGCAAGAAGGCATCAAGTTGGATGCGCAGGGTGCAGCGCGGTCCATGGGCGGGAGATCGTTCTCCTCCGGTCTCAACGCGCTCGGCAGCCGGAAGCAGAAAACGCTGGACGTGCCGACGGTGATGACCGAGTGCGACGCGGCCTTCACTGAGAAGCTGACGGAAAAACTGTCGGCGGTGCCGACCGGTTTTCAGGCATTCGTCAAGGCACTGCTCGCCAAGAAAATAAAGGTCGTGCTGATCACGCGCCTGGAGAGCGAAGCTGTCGCGTCCGCGCTGGCGGACGTGCAGAACGAGAAGTTCGCGGTCCTGCATGACATGCCCAACGGCTTCGGGTTCACCACCTGGGAAGGATGGCGGCGCGCGGCGCGTAAGAACGGTCTGCACGAACGCCTGTGTATGGCGGTAGCGGGCAGCGGGTTCTCGGTGAAGGGCGCTCTCAGAAACGGCATGGGCGTGATCGCCAGACCCAATCTGCTGACGGAATATCAGGATTTCGGCGGAAGCGACGTCTTCATCTCGGAGTACACAGCCGAGTTGGCGGACGATGCCGCGCGTATCCTGCGCATGTGATGCATTTGAAGAGCGAACGATGGGGACGGATGATTTTTCTGGCTTGAGGCGATTATACGAGACCATGAAGCACCTGCGCGCGCCCGGCGGATGTCCTTGGGACCGCGAGCAGACATTACAGACGCTGAAGCCCTGCCTGTTGGAGGAGACCTACGAGCTGCTGGAGGCGATGGAGGGCGAGGATATCGCGTTGCACATCGAGGAACTGGGCGACGTGCTGCTGCAGGTGGTCTTCCAGTGCGCGATTCGCGAGGAGGAGGGACACTTCACGCTGGATGATGTCGCCGCCGCTTTGGTCGATAAGCTGGTACGGCGTCATCCGCACGTCTTCGGCGACGCGCAGGTCGCGTCTTCCGGCCAAGTGTTGCGCAACTGGGAAGCGATCAAGCAGACGGAGAAGGACAAGCCGCCGGACCGTTCTGCGATCGATGGCGTGCCAGCCGCGCTACCGGCGCTGCTCAAAGCGCAGCGTGTTCAGGCCAAAGCGTCACGGGTGGGCTTCGACTGGCAGGATGCCTCGGGCGCGATTGAGAAGATCGACGAAGAGTTGGGCGAACTCAAGCAGGCCGTCGCATCGGGCACGCCGGAACAGGTTGCCGACGAGGTAGGCGACCTGCTCTTCTCTATCGTCAACACCTGCCGCTTTCTGGAGGTCGACGCCGAGAGCGCGCTCGAAGGCACGACCCGTAAATTCGCGCGGCGTTTCCGCGAAGTCGAGCGCTGCGTCCGTGAACAGGGGCGCTCGCTCAAGGATTGCACCCTGGCCGAGCTGGATGCGGTGTGGGATAAGGTCAAGCGCGGGGAGTCCACCGGTTAACACTCATCGACGACGGTGATATCCGGATCGACGAACTCGCGCAACTTGGCCTGAATAAAGTCTTGGCGCGTAAAGGCCGCCGATTGGCAACCGGCGCACATGCCGCGGAAGGCGATGGTCACCACGTCGCTCTCGATGTCGATCAACTCGATGTCGCCGCCGTCTTTCTGAAGTTGGGGCCGGATCTCACGGTCGATGATCTCCTCAATCAGCTTCATCTTCTGGATGTTGGTGAGGCGCTTCTTGGGGGCGGCGGCAGACGGCTGCGGGCCGGCGCTCTGGGTGTCGCGCACGCTATCAATGATCTTCTGGATATCGTTATGGCACATGCCGCACCCGCCGCCAGCTTTGCAGAAGTTGGTCACCTCGTCCACGGTGGTCAGACTGTTCTCCGCGACCACACGCCGGATCTCGTTTTCGGAGACGCCAAAGCAGGTACACACGATGTGGTCTTCCAGATTTTTGATGCCGGTCTCTCCCGTGCGGTAATTGTGAATAGCGGCTTCCAGCGCTTCGCGTCCCATGACTGAACAGTGCATCTTCTGGTCCGGCAGGCCGCCCAGATAGTCGGCTATCTGCTTGTTGGTGATACGTTCGGCCTCCTCCACGGTTTTTCCGATCACCATCTCGGTCAAGGCCGACGAAGAGGCAATCGCACTGGCGCAGCCGAACGTCTGGAACTTCACCTCCGCGATCCGCTTGTCGGGCCCCAGCTTAAACATCAGCGTCAGGGCATCGCCGCACGCCAGCGAACCGACCGTGCCGACGCCATCGGGGTTCTCGATCTTGCCCACATTGCGGGGGTTGCGGAAGTGATCCATTACTTTGTCGCTGTAGTCCCACATGGCTCTTCTCCTTAAAAACACGGCTACTTTAACATGATGGCCGTGAATAGGAAATGGCGGAATGTCCGTGTGGTTTTCGGGGAGCGATGTCGAGAGTGCCGTCAGCGGCCTTGACATCCTCCGCGCGGTTGTAGATAATACCGCCGCATCCGAAAGAGAAACGGAGTGCAACATGAAAAGTAAACCCAAAAAAACAGTGAAGACTGAGGTGGCGGCCAAGCCACAGACAAAGCCGTTGACGAAAGCGGCACCTAAAAAGACGCCCGCCAAGTGCGCGGTGAAGACGCCCGCCAAGTGCGCGGCCAAAAAGGCGACCTCTAAAACCCAGCGTGTTGTGTTCTGCGTGCGCGCAGAACCGGGCAGCAAGGTTTTTCTGGCCGGAAGTTTCAATAACTGGAATCCAACCGCCAAGAAAATGGTCGACAAGAAAGCCGACGGCACCTTCGTGGTCGCAATCCAACTCCCTCCCGGCGAGTATCAATACAAGTTTGTGATCGACGGGACATGGTGTGCCGATCCTGAGTGCCCGGACTGGGTTCAGAACGACCATGGTACGCTGAACAGTGTGAAGCGCGTCGACTAATTGCCGCGCACGACACCTGATCGGTGTAAAAGGATCAGTCATGCCGGGAAAACGACCGCGCTTAGCAGTAACAATCGGTGATGCTGCGGGGGTCGGCCCGGAATTGGTCTTACGGCTGGCATCTGACTCCGATATTGCGGAGCGGTGCCAGCTTCTTATTTACGGTAACCATGAAATCTTGCAACGGGTCGCCGCATCGGCCGGACTGACTATCCCGCGTTCGTTGCGGGTATGTCCCGGTCACGCGCGAACGGCAACGGACGCGCACAACACGGGGGAACATGCTCTATATGACTTCCCCTTTGATGAGGCCGCGACCATCACGCCGGGCCGTGTGCATGCGGCGTGCGGACACCATGCGCACGCGTGGATCTGTGAAGCGGTCCGCGACATCCAGACCGGCCATGCGGATGCCTTGGTCACTGCCCCCATCAACAAAGCCGCGCTGCATGCGGCGGGTATTCAGGTGCCGGGTCACACCGAGTTGCTCGCCAGCCTGACCAACGGTGCGACGCCGTGCATGGCTTTCCATTCCGACCGCGTGTTCGTCTCGCTGGCAACCATCCACGAAGCACTTCGCGACGTGCCTGACCTGCTCACAGTACCGGGGCTGCTCCACACGATCCGCCTCACCTACGACGCCTGCGCACGCTTCAAGGGCGGACAGCCCCGTATCGCCGTCTTGGCGCTGAATCCGCATGCGGGAGAAGGCGGCCTGTTCGGCAGCGAAGAACGCAAGGTCATCGCACCGGCGATCGCCACAGCGCGCGCCGAGGGACTCGCGGTGTCGGGTCCGCTCGTGCCGGACACCGCTTTCACCTGGCTGGCCGCCGATCAGCCGTCCCCCTACGACGGTTACGTGGCCATGTACCACGACCAAGGTTTGATCCCCTTCAAAATGGCGGCCTTCGATACCGGCGTCAACGTCACGCTGGGGCTGCCCCTGATCCGAACCTCGCCGGATCACGGTACGGCATTCGACATTGCCTGGCAAGGCAAAGCCTCACCCACGAGCCTCGCCTGCGCGATCCGTCTGGCCGCGCGCATGGTCAATTCGGGAGACAAACAATAGATATGCGCAGGTTTGGGGTCGTTGTTTTTTCGATCTTATCGCTTGTGATTCTTCTTTATGCGCTTCTGGCACCAACCCAACGCAACACACTAACAAATTCCCCCAAAAAATCTCTTGCGTTACTTCTGCTTTTCCCTCATCATGCCCCCGTAACTGTGTTGTGTTTCGTTCAGTTCGGCAAAAAGTCGGCTGCAAACGGTAATGCCGCAAGTGGCGATGCCGTGTTTGGTTTTGTGTCTCATACCCTTCACCCCGTACCTGAGAGGAACACCGCCATGAATACAAAGATCATCTCGGCGCTCGCTTTCGCGGGCCTGTTTGCGGCAGCGGCCAGCGCCGCCCCTGCCGGTTTAACGGAGAACGTAACGTCGCCTGCTCCTCTAGGGCAGAACGCCTACTTCACCTTCTCGAGCACGAATACGTTCTCGGTCAGGCCGCGGACGAAGACGTGGAACGGAACGCTCGAATGCTCCACCGACGCGACGACCTGGACGAACTTCACCACCGCAGGCGCGACCGCAGCCGTCGACAGCAGCGGTGAGTATAAGCTCCTTCTCCGCGGGACGGGTAACAACCGCATTGCTGGTAATGGCGGCTGGGACATTACCGCCGCCGAGGGGACGGTCGCCTGCTCCGGCAACATCGAGACCCTGCTCAACTACGTACAGGTGGCCAACGGTGAGCATCCGACGATGACTGACGAATGCTTCCGTGGACTGTTCGCGAACTGCACGGCGCTCATCAGTGCGCCGACGCTGCTGCCTGCCACGAATCTGGTTCACTGCTGCTACACCGCCATGTTCGCTGGTTGCACAGCGCTGACGAACGCTCCGGCACTACCCGCCACGACGCTGGCTCTCGGCTGCTACGATGGCATGTTCCGCGGCTGTACCAGTCTGACGACCGCACCCGTCCTGCCCGCCACGACGCTGGTCACCAACTGCTACTTTTTAATGTTCTACGATTGCACGGGGCTGACCGAGGCACCGGAGTTGCCCGCCACGAATCTGGCCCGTGACTGCTACGCTTACATGTTCAACGGTTGCACGGGGCTGACCGAGGCACCGGAGCTGCCCGCCACGAATCTGGCTTTCGGTTGCTACCGTCACATGTTCCGCGAATGCACGGGGCTGACCGAGGCTCCAGATCTGCCCGCCACGAATCTGGCCGCCTCCTGTTACCTCGAAATGTTCTACGGTTGCACGGATCTGACCGAGGCGCCGGAGTTGCCCGCCACGATGCTGGCCGATTACTGCTACTACAAAATGTTCCAAGGCTGCACGGCGCTGACGAACCCCCCAGGGTTGCCCGCCACGACACTGGCTACCGCCTGCTACGAATCCATGTTCCAAGGTTGTACGGAGCTGACCGAGGCGCCGGAGTTACTCGCCACGACGTTGGCCCCTGTCTGCTGCCAATCCATGTTCTACGGCTGCACGGCGCTGACCCTGGCGCCGGCGCTGCCTGCCACGAATCTGGCCAGTGACTGTTACAATAAAATGTTCTATGGCTGCACGGCGCTGATGAACCCCCCGGGGTTGCCCGCCAAGATCCTGACTACCAACTGCTACGCTTCCATGTTCTACAGATGTACGAGCCTGACTGAAGCGCCGGAGTTGTCCGCTACGAATCTGGCTCTCGGCTGCTACGCCTCCATGTTCTACGGTTGCGCCGGTCTGACGGATGCACCGGCGCTGACGGCGACGACGCTGGCTCCCAGTTGCTACTACGACATGTTCCGCGGCTGCACCGGTCTGACGGTCGCACCAGCGTTGCCCGCAACGAATCTGGCCATGTTCTGCTACTACGACATGTTCCGCGACTGCACGGCGCTGACAAGATTGCCGGCACTGCCGGCAACGACGCTGACCAATTACTGCTACGCCTTCATGTTCTACGGATGCACGGCGCTGACGAGATTGCCGGCGCTGCCGGCGACGAATCTGGCCTCCTTCTGCTACGGCTACATGTTCTATGGCACGGGTATCGAACTGAACACCGAGGATCCCGGAACGCCGTGGGGCATCCCCGCCGACGCGATGGAAGCATCGAACTGGAACAGTTCCATGTTCACCTGCACGAGCGGCACCTTCAAAGACGCCCCGGAGATCGGCAAAATCTACTACCTCGTCGCGCCAGGCTATCCCGAAGAGCCGCGCTTCGCCACGGACGGCACGGCGCTCGTCTTCGACGACGCGGCGTTAGCCATCAAGATCGTCAACGCCCAAAGCGGCGTCTGGTACACGCTCTACGCGGCGGACGATCTTGTCGACGGAATCTGGGCGAAACTCGAGAGCGTCTATGTGACAAAGGACGGCGATCACGTTTTCACGATGCCTCGTGACCCGACGGTGCCCCGCCGCTTCTTCAAGGTGGTAGCCGGTCTCGTGACGCCGTAACTGTCGAAAAGGTGTCGAAAAGGCGCGAAAAAAATGTCGCACTGGCTTGCCTAGCATGACGGAATCCGGTAAACTTCATGGTCTTTATTCAACAGCGA
>DAOTMQ010000078.1:0-11195 GCA_035450385.1 Kiritimatiellia bacterium
ACATGCGCCACGCAAGCGCAATCTGATTTTCACGTCACGAATCTGACACACACCCCAAACTTTCAAAAAAAAACTTTCCCCTTGCGGGGTGTGTGCGAAATACGCTAAATTGGGTGTTCCGTTCACGGAAAGGCTTTGTTTTATGAAGAAGGATATCCACCCAAATTATGGTGACGCGACGATTAGCTGCGCTTGCGGCAACGTGATCAATACGCGGTCAACCACGAAAGCAATGAACGTCAACACCTGTTCGGCTTGCCATCCCTACTACACGGGCCAGCAGACCATGCTGGACACCGAAGGCCGTGTTGACCTGTTCATGCGGCGCTACAACATCAAGAAGGCGTAGCTGCTTTCACAACAACGGGTCGGGGGTGCCGCCGTACGGCGAAGGCTCCTCCGGCCCGTTTTGTGTATTGCCATGATCGATAGGTCGCACATTCAGCGCGTACTTGACAAGCTCCAAGCCGTGGAGGCGGACTTGTCTGATCCTGCCGTGCTCGGCAATCCCAAGGCGTATCGCGAGAAGATGCGCGAGCATGCGGCGCTGCGTAAGTTAGAGAGCACCGCGAACGCCTACTTCCACTTGTTGGACGAACAAGAAGGCAACCGCGAATTGGCCAACGATCCCGACGGCGATCCCGAACTGGCCGCCATGGCGCAGGAGGAGTTTGAGCGCATCGAGACCGCGCTACCGGAGGCCGAGCGCCAAGTCTTGGCGGGTCTGATCCCCTCCGATCCGACAGACGCGCGGAACGCGGTTTTCGAAATCCGCGCCGGGACCGGCGGCGAGGAGGCGGCGCTGTTTGCTGCCGTGCTCTTCCGTATGTACTCTAAGTACTGCGACACCAAAGGCTGGAAGATCTCGATCATTGATGCCAGCGGCACCGAGTTGGGCGGTTACAAAGAGATCGTCTTCACGGTCGTGGGCGACGGCGCGTACGGCACCTTCAAATTCGAGAGCGGCGGCCACCGCGTACAGCGCGTGCCAGAAACGGAAGCTCAGGGCCGCATCCACACTTCAGCGGCCACGCTGATTGTCTTCCCCGAAGCTGACGAGGATGACGAACTCGACATCCCCGAAAGCGACCTGCGTATCGATATTTTCTGCGCCGGCGGTCACGGCGGTCAAGGCGTCAACACCACCTACTCCGCCATCCGTATCACCCACCTGCCGACCGGGCTGGTGGCGCAATGCCAGGATGAACGCTCACAGCACCGCAACAAGGAAAAGGCCATGGCCGTCCTGCGGTCGCGCATCCTTGACCAGCGCCGTCAGGCCGAAGAAGCCGAACTCGGCAAGACGCGTCTCGACCTGCGCGGCTCAGGCGACCGCAGCCAGCGCATCCGCACCTACAACTTCCCGCAAAACCGCGTGACCGATCACCGCATCAACCTCACGCTCTACAGCCTCGACCGCGTCGTCGAAGGCGAACTCGATCCCCTGCTCGATGCGCTGCATGCTTACGACATGGATCAGTGCATTAGTTCGTTAGTGCGTTAGTGCCTTATCGGCCGATAAGGCCAATAAAAAGCAAATTGTTTCACCACGAAGGTTTTTTGGGGCATTGCTCGGGTTGTTTTAACCGCGAATGATGCGAATTCGTAGCCTTCGTGTGAGATTGAATTGGGTTGCGGACACCGCCCGCATTGGGTCATTTGGACATGGGGGGCATCGTGTCCTCAAGCCCAAGTGCAAGGTATTTCGAGCGCGCGTAATCATGGTACTCAAGGTCAACGATGCGATTCCCCGTGATGCCAATCGAGTTCAGGTACCGATGGCGCGATCGGATGTCTTCGCCGTCCGTACAGCCCGGCACGACGAGACAGCGCACTTCAAGCTTGGCCTTCGCCGCAACGAGGCTTTCAAGATTTGCCCTGATGAGCTTGCTCGGGACGCCCGTGTACTTCCGGTGCAACGCGTCATCGTCTGCCTTGTAATCGGGAAGCCACATATCCACAACCGGCAACATGGCCTCAATCGCAGCAGGCGGTGCATAGAGCGAAGTGTCGAGGCTGGTGTGGAGTCCCGCCGCCTTGAGGCGTTTAAAAAGCTCGGCCGTCCACTCCCAGAAGAAAAGAGGTTCGCCGCCCGAGAGCGTCACGCCTCCGCCCGACGCCTCGTAAAATGGCTTATCCTCGAGTGCCTTGGCAACAATCTCGTCCATTGACATCTCCGTGCCATAGTGCTTCAACGCACGGGTCGGACATGTCGCCTCGTCCATCGTGCAGCCCTTCGGGCATTTCCGGCAAAGATGCTGAAAACGCGCCCACTGTGGCTTTGTGCTGATCGATTCCGGATTGTGGCACCAGATACACTTCAAGGGGCATCCCTTCACGAAGAACGTCGTGCGGATGCCCGGTCCGTCATGAATCGACATCCGCTTCGTATCCAACATCAGCGGCACCTTCATCGGACGTCCGCCAACCTTCGCCCAAGAATAGAACGGCATCGCCGCGACGGCTCCCGCTCCCATGCAAAACGCACGTCTATTCATTGTTTCCCCCTTTTAAAATGCCAGCGCACGCGCACGCAGGATATAGGCATCCTGCTCGGACTTGGACAGATCGTTCCAGCGGACGTTCCACCCGCATACGCGAATCTGGAGGTTCTCGTATTTCTCCGGGTGGGCCTGCGCGTCCAAAAGCTCTTCCGCATCGACGATATTGAACTGAATCATGGCACCGCCGCGGTTAAAGAACTCGTGGACAATAACGGCCATCGCCTCCAGTCCCTCGTCGCCGGAAACGGTGTAGGGGAGCATCATCACATCCAACGGAAAATCGCCGGGCCAATCGATTGAATCAAGCGAACCCAAGGAGAGAACCAGTGCCGTGACGCCCTCCGTGTCGGCCCCCATGGTGGGTGAGAGGTTCTTGGAAACCTCGTCCCCGGCCTTACGGCCATCCGGCGTTGCGCCTATACGCTCGCCCTGCAGCACGAACTGACGGGCGCAGTGCCCGCTGACGAAAAACCGTCCGTCGCGGGAGTTCGGCTTGCCATTCACAGCCCGGGAGAGTGCCTTGGAAATGCGTCCCGCCGCCGCATTCGCGAGAGGATCGTTCGTCCCCCACTTGCATTTCGAACGCAGCATCCTCAGCCGGAGCTCCTCATGACCCGCCCAATTGTCACGCATGACCGCGCCCAGTTTGACCAAAGACATTTCACGGCGCTCGTAAACGATCGACCGTACGGCCATCAACGCATCGACCGCCGTTCCCAGCCCGACCGTCAGGATCGACGTGTTGTTACCGCGCGAAGCGCCGTTGGCAAACGCGTCCTTGCCCGTCTTGACGGCATTCTCGACCGCCAGGGTCGTCAGGTTCGCCGGATTCACGTCGTCAAGATGACACTCAAAGGCCTTGGCGATTTCGGTCGCCTCCACCATGTTGGCGACAACAGCCTGCAAGTAGGCCTTTTCGAAATCTTCATAGGTCTCTGCCGAAAATTCGTTACGCGCTGCCGCCGCCAACAGTTCCTCGATCGGCTTCACCAAGCTCACGTAACCAACCCCCGTGCCGTTCGCCCCTTCTGGAGGGCAGAACTCGTAGCACCCCTTGGTATAGAAGCGACGAGCCTCGTCCTCTGTGCAGCCGTAGTGTGTCAGGATACGTCGAATCGGCCCTTCACCGCAGAAGGAGATCGGACGGTGACGGCGTACCATATCGAGCGCCTTCAGCAAGATCCCCCGCGGCGTGTTGTCCGCGATCTTGAGGTGAAACTTTGGCGTCGGCAGCGCACATGCGTCCATGACATCGAGGATAATGTAAGAGAGTGGATTGTATTCGGTTGTGCCGTCGGCCTTCGTGCCGCCCATTGTGACCGGCTGTCCCCAGTAGTTGTCGATCGACCCCCACTGCCAGAGGAAATGCTTGAACTGCTCGCGGAACTCGGCCTCAGTCGTCCGGCCCGCCGCGAGGTCGGCCTGATAGTAGGGCCACAGGACAACATCGATGATCGACAGGCTGCGACACTGGATGACGTCGAGATGTTCGCTGCAGAAGAAATACAGGTAGATGAACATCATCGCGTCGTGTGCCGTCTGCGGCGGACCGGTGCGCAAGCGGCGCAGAGACGCGACTTGACGCCGCACCCGCAGATCGTCTTTGTTCGCATGCGCCTCGCCGTAGGCGATAAGGCGGTCGATCAGCCGCAGTGTCGCCTGCGAGACCTCCGAGACCGCGTGATAGCGCGGTTCGTCACGCCAGTTGTCCCGTAGGCGACGGTCCATGCCGGGAAAGCCGAGGGCGAGATTCTTTTCCCATTCCGGCACTGAATGGTCGAAGTCCTTCCAGAACGTCCACTTGCCGGATGCGTTACCCGCATTCATGCGGGCTTGCTCGTCCGCATTGTAACGCGCGAAAATCTTCTGGTTGCGCCGTCCGACGACCGGACTTAACGGACGCGCATACCGGTTCCAGACCGCAAAGGCCGGGAACCAATCATGCTCGGACATGCCGATTGCCAGATTGTCGCACAGATAGGCGTACAGCTTGGCCTTGACACAGCACCAAGGCTCCGTCGGCTCCAGCCGTTGCGCCATTTCACGCACAGATGCCGTGGCCGTCTTGGCGTCCACGCCCGTCTGCGGGTCGGTGACATCCATCCGCCACTTCCACTCGATATAGCGCGCCGCGTTCGTCAACGTTTCAATCGGCGGCGGTGGCGGAGGTTTGGGCACCCACGACTCGCCCCGACCTTGCGCGTCAAGGCAACTTACCGCGATAGGAATTGCGGCAATCCATCGCATCCAAGCTCTTTTCAAACGCATGTCCTGGCCCCCTTCTCTACTCGCCACTCACTTCTTCGATGCGTGCAACTCGTCTGTAGCGTCGACCACGGAAAAGTCTCCCGGATCCAGCACAAACACGCGGAAGCGTGCGCCGCCTTCGCTTACGCGGATGACAACATGCCCTTGAGGCCGGATCAGCGCTGCCGCTTCGCCGAGACGAGCCTTGGCCTTTTCGTGTAGCCCTGTCGCAAAGATCATCCGGTCGTCGGGATAAATCGTCTTGTCTGTCATCCGGGTGAAGGCATTCGTTTGCGGATGCCACATGTCCCAGACCGGAATCACCATGATTTGCGGACGCAACGCCGCAAGAATAGCGGCATTCGTACCGTCATCACACCCGTGATGGTTCAAGCTCATGGCATCCACGCGACCGACCGCTTCCCCTATGGGTGTCTCCACATCGCGTCTGGCAGGCGAACCACTGCAGTCGCCGCCCGTATAATAGGTGAACGCGCCGTAGGACAGTGTCACCACGGAACAACACATGTTCTCGTCCGGACGCTGCTCATGCGTGAAAACCGTCTTCTCGCCCACCTTGCCGTTCGCGGCAATGTTGCGCACGGCAAAGCTGGGGAAGCGATCCGGTGCGCGCTTCAACGCGAACTGTTTGCGGCTGCCCACGTCGAACGCCTCCATGACCGTTCCGCGCTTGGTCCGCTGGTGCTCGACGAACGCGAGATAGTCCTTGAAGAATTTCGGATTGCTCGCCGCAACCGCCTCGCGGGTAGGAAACGCGTAATCAGGGTAAGCGCGGTCAACGAGCGTCCCGATGGCCACATGCTCCGCGACCTCCGTGATGCCGGAAAGCGCATAACCGTTCTTCTCCCGGACCTCGTTCTGGCGACAACCGATATGGTCCGAATGGAAGTGAGTCAATGTCACGTAATCCAAACGGGGCGCTTTGTGGTTCAACGGACGGGAAAAACGTTCCACATAGGCGGCGATCCATTCGCCCGGCGTCCGGCTCGCGTTCGGGAGACGCGGCAGCACCGTCTCGTCCGGGCGTCCGTCGCTCATGTCGCCCGCATCAATCAGCATGGTGGTTCCATCTGGACAGATGACAAACGTCGATTCGCCCCGCCCCGTGCTGATGTGATGGATGTCGAGCAGGCCCTCGCGCCAATCCGAGAATGCCGTAGGCGTTGCCCCGTCGGCCACCCGGCCCATCCCTGCGGCCAGCCCGAACGCCGCCGCCCCTTCCATAAATTGCCGTCTGTTCACTCTCATCATTTTCTCCTATTACATCATCTCAGCCAACATCACTTCAGTATCATGAACGTCCCGCTCGCGTAGGTGAGGCGCACGGCGGTCGGTTCCATGATCAAGCCCCAAGGCTTGGGAACCGACGTCTGCTCGAAAGTGCCCTGAATCCCGCCCGTAGCGGAGATCAGCGTGTACGACCCGACGGTCGGCGGCTCAGCCGGCAGGTTCAAGGTCAGCGTCAGACCCGAGAGGTCCAGCGCACCCGCGACCGCCAGGCTGTCGCAAGTGCCGTCCGCCCTGACGTTCAGTTCCAAAGTTCCGGTAAACTGCACTGCAGCCGTGACGCTCAACACACCATCCGGTGCGACGGTTCCGGTCACCGTCAGTGTGCCGTTCGAGACGCAACCGCCGCCGGCCAGTGAAGCCACGGTGAACGCGCCGCCGGCCAAGTCCAGCGTTCCGCCCGCCCGCACCGTAACCGCCGCGCTCGACGGCAGCACGCTACCGCTATCGGTCGGGAACCATTTGGCCATTAACGCGGCTTCGACGGTCTGGCGTTCCAACGTGGTGAGGGTACGGTCGAACACCAAGATCTCGGCCACGTCACCGCGATAGTACCGATACGTATACTGGGATGAGCCCCAATAGTCGCCGATCGCGGGCCGGAAACTTTGAGACGTGCCGTTGACCGAGGTGACGAGATGGATCTGGCCGACCGTCACTGCGGCATTGGAAACAATGCCGTTGATGGCGACGAGTCCGCCGTTGTCACGGAAGTGGAAATCGTTTTTGTTGCCGGGCCAGTACCAAGTGGTGCCGCCGATACGGAGTCCGAAGTCCTGCTCGTTTGAGCCCCACAAGCCGCTGTCGCTATTGCTTTGGTCGCGGATCATGTTGACCACGAAAACCGTCTGGGCGTTGGTCACGCCCGAACCGAGCATGCGTCCGCGCGCGCCGCCGCGACCGAAGTGGAGTCCGCCACGACCGCCGAAGAGCGCGGCGTCATAGACCGGGCAGTTGAGATCGTTGGTGGTCGCGAACACAAAGCCGGACCCCTCGGCATCCGCCCAGGCGGTCACGTTCGAGCCGTCGGCGAGGAAGGTCAGTGTTTCAGGTTCCGAGGCGTCCAGCCGGTAGACCAAGCCCGTGATCGACGAGACGCCGGTAGCGAGTGAGAGCGTGCCGGCCTCGATCGTGAGCGGACCGCTGAGCGTGTTCTGTCCGGCGAAGACAGCGTTCCCCGCGCCGATCTTGCTGACCGCCACGTTACCAGTGATAGAACCGGCGAACGCGAATTCGGCATCATCCGCACCGATCGTCAGCAACGAGGTCGCGGGTTGTCCGTTGCCGATCACGCCGGCACCTTGGAGCATGGAGAGCGTCGCCGAGGAACCGTGCAGATCCACCGACGCACCCGCGCCGACCGTCAACGCATTGGCGTGCGGCAGGAGTTGATCGGAAAGCGCGGGTGCCGACACCGTGCCCAGCCACTTCGCCATGAGATACTGCGCGATCTCTTGGCGCTCGCGGTCATCCAGTCGCCGGTCGTACGTCAGGATTTCGGCAATGTCGCCACGGTAGACGCGCCGGTGTTCAAGATTGCCCCAGTAATCGCCGATCGCCGTGACCCAGGTCTGAGGGCGATCAGCGACAGCGGTCAGTACAAACGGCTGACCAACGGTGAAGCCGTTGCCGAACGCTCCGTTCGTATAGACCGCGCCAGAGGCGGAGAAGTCGTTGTTGTTACCGGTGTATTGCACGGAGGTCGCGTTGAAGCGGATGCCGTAATCGTTCCCAGAGAGCCCCCAGAGGCCGCCGATGTTGTTACCGGCCGCCGGCGCGACCACCGCGAAGACCGTCTGGACTTTGGCCGCCCGGTCGGTTGCCAGCCGGCAACAGGTGGCATCGCGACTGAAACGCAGGCCGCCGCGACCGCCAAAGAGCGCGGGATCATAGACCGGACACATTTCGGTCTTGTTGGTCGTGAAGACAAAGCCCGCGCCGCTGGAGTCGGCCCATGCGAGCACGTTGGACGAGGCATCGAGCGTGAGGGTATCAAGCGCGTCGGCGGAGGCGTCCAGCCGGTAGACCAGTCCGTCCAGCAGCCGGGGCGCAAGCACCAAGGTGCCAGCCTCGACCGAGGTCGCGCCGGCGTAGGTGTTCGTGCCACTGAGGACCAGCGTCCCGCCCCCTATTTTGCGCAGGCCACCGCCTGCATCAGGACCGGACGCATCGTGCAGCAGCGGCGCGGCGACGGCCATGACGGTGTTGGCAGGAGTGTCGAAAGTTACGCCGCCTGTGGAGACGCTTACCTGCGGCACGTTGAAGAGGTACCCCATGGTGCTGCTCGTCCGATTTTTGAAAGTGCCGCCCGCCACGCTCACTGTCGGAGCGCTCAGTGCTTCCGCGAATAGCGTGTCCATTTCGATCATACCGCCCCGCATGACACGGATGTCGCTGACGCCTCCGGCAAAGGTACGGAGTTGCGCGGTGAGGAGCCTGGCCAGAGCGCCCGAGCCGCCCAGCTCCAGCGTCGACAGCGCACCGTTCACGCCGAGGTCGATGTGCGCAGGATTGCCGATCGACACAACATGCAACATGCCGCTCGACACGTTGATCGTGGCAGCCTGACCACTTTCGCGGCCCACAAGAAAAGGTGTGCGGCTGTCGATACGCGCGGCGGAGGTGGTCAACTCGATCATTCCTGCACGCAGATCCAACATCGCCAGACTGCTGGCCGATACATCGTCATTGGTCACGGTCAGCGAACCACCTTGGATGCGCACCGCGTCGAGGCCCATACCGACCCGGCCATCCTGCCAGAAAGCGGGATCATTCCAGAAGCCGGTGCCGCCATTCCAGACCGCGTAGCTCCCCACGCGGTAAGCCGGGACTTCGGCCAGATAGTTGTGGCGCACGTCATCCTCGCTCAACGGGCCGGTATGGATGCGTATCCGCGAGAGCGCGCCCGCAAAGAAGTTCGTATAGGTGTCCATCGTTCCGGCCCGCAGCACACCGCCAAGCGCCAGCGGCTTGTCTACCTGCGGCTTGATATCACTCTGTCCGAGCCGGCCGCAGCATGCACCATCCACATAGAAGGTATGTATCGCAGGAGCCGCACGGGTCACGGCGATATGATGCCAGTGACCGGGCGCGGGCGTGCCGTAAAGCGAGCCCAGCGCACCGCCGCGAAAATCAATCTGCACACCGTGGACATCGTAGCGCATCATCAGCCTAACCCAACCCTGCCAGCCGGTCCCCACCGTCTCGTCCTCAGTCCACGAGAGGTAGACCGATTTCGCGGGCGGCAGCGACGGAACCCACACCCACGCCTCAATCGACCACACACTCTCACCGGTCAAGGAGGATGGGGCCGTCGGGCCGACCAGCACGCTCTGCGCAGTGCCGTCGAAGAGGATCGCTTTCCGGCCATGCAGGTTGTTGGTGAACACCGCGCCGGTCGTGCCCGCGAGCGCGTCAAACGATGCGCCTAGCGTGCCGTCGTTCGCCCATGTGGTCACAGCGTCCCCATCCGCCGCCGTGATCGTGGCGGCATCCAAGTCCACCGCAAGCGATCCCGCCGTGCGCAATGTTTGCGCGTGAAGCGACAGCGCACCCACACAAACAATAACCAATCCGACCCGTTTCGTATTCATGACGCCTCCTCGTGGCTCTGCCACACAGCCCGCACAACTGCGGAATCAAACTCACGTTCAGAATGATAAAGGCTTCTATGCCGAAAGGTCAACTCTTCTCTTCACGTTCACCGGGTTGCATGATTGCGAAAGTAGAGGGGCTTCGCTATAATCCACACATCAAGACACCGCTCACATTGTACGCTGAGTTCGACACGGATATCGGCACACCCAAACAACTGAAAAGCGAGTAACGAAAAATGGCACTTTATCTGGGTATCGACAGTAGCACACAGAGCATGAAGGCGCTGGTCATCGATCCGGCGGCCGCACGCGTAGCGGGCAGCGCGAACGTCTCGTTCTCCACGGATCTGCCGCACTACCGCTGCCCGGACGGGGTTTTGCCGAATGACGATCCGTTGGTCAAACACGCCGACCCGTTGATGTGGCTGGGCGCGCTGGATCTGCTGTTGGCGCGCCTGCAAGCCGACGGCGTGGAAATGGAACGAATCGCCGCGATCGGTGGCGACGGCCAGCAGCACGGTTCAGTCTATCTGAACGACCGCTTCGCATCCACGCTGGACGCGCTCTCGCCCGACGGCGAATTGGCCGGGCAACTCGCGTCCACGCTGTCCCGCCCGACAAGCCCCATCTGGATGGACAGCTCGACCGGCACCGCCTGCCGCGAACTGACCGAACAGTTCGGCGACCGCCTTCAGGCCGACACCGGCTCGCCCGCCATCGAACGTTTCACGGGACCGCAGATCCGCACCTTCGCATTGTCGGAGCCCGAGCGCTATGCGCAGACCGCGCGCATCCATCTGGTGAGTTCCTTTCTCTGCTCCGTGCTGATCGGACGCGATGCACCGATCGACACCGGCGACGGCGCGGGCATGAATCTGCTCAACCTGCGTACGCTGGCGTGGGATGAGGAGATTGCTGCGTTCACAGCGCCAGACCTCGTCTCCAAGCTGCCACAAATCGGCAGCGGCATCGCGGGTGGTCTGCACGCCTATTTCGCCAAGTACGGCTTGAGACCCGGCATTCCGGTGGCCGTCTGGACCGGCGACAACCCCGCAAGCTTGATCGGAACGGGATGTTGGCGCGCGGGCCGCGCGGTTGTGAGCCTAGGTACAAGCGATACCTTTTTCGCAGCGCTCGACTCTTTCCGCACCGACCCCGACGGCTGCGGACATGTCTTCGGCAACCCGGCGGGCGGCTTCATGAGCCTCACCTGTTTCAAAAACGGCTCGCTGGCGCGCGACCGCATCCGGCACGAGGCGGACGTGTCGTGGGACTTCTTCGACAACACAGCGTTCGAACTCACGCCGCCCGGCAATGACGGGCGGCTGGCGCTCCCTTGGTTTGTTCCGGAGATCACGCCACCGGTGATGTCGCCCGGTCTGCGCACGAACTTCCCGTTCGACGAAGCTGCGCCGGAGGTTCGCATCCGGGCGGTGGTCGAGGCGCAAGCTCTGGCACTGCGCAGCCATGCGGAGTGGATTGGACGCTTCGATGTGCTGCGCGTCACGGGCGGCGCATCGCGCAGCGCGGGCATCCGCCA
>DAOTMQ010000078.1:11295-14321 GCA_035450385.1 Kiritimatiellia bacterium
GCTTCGATGTGCTGCGCGTCACGGGCGGCGCATCGCGCAGCGCGGGCATCCGCCAGACGCTGGCCGATGTCTTCCAGGCACGCGTGGAGAACAGCGCGGTGGCCGATTCAGCGGCGCTGGGCGGCGCCCTGCTGGCCGCACACGCGGACGGCGTGCCGCTGACGGAGACAACGGAGCGCCTCTGCCTCGTGACCGACGTGTGCCAGCCCCGCCCCGCAACCGCCACCGTGTACGACCGCCTGCTCCCAACCCTCCGCGAGCTGGAGCAGGTGTAATAGGGAAAAGTCCCGTGGGCGGCGTTCACGTCGCCGCTCCGCGCGGGCTAGCGCCCATCATCCGGACGCAGCACAACGAAGCCCGGCAACCCGCGGATACCGAAAGCCGCGAGCATCTCCTTGGCCGGGCTCCGCTCCGGTCGTTCGGCTTGCACCTTGACCACCACGTAGCGCGCGAGCCGCTGCTTGACCTGCTCGTCCTGAAACGTGGTGCGTTCCATGACCGCGCAGTTCTTGCACCATGTCGCCCAGAAATCAACAAAGAGCGGCTTACCCTCGCGCTGCGCTTGCGCGACCTTGGCCTCCCACGCCGCGTGGTCGCCTGCCACGATGGAGTCGTCACGCGCCGCCTGCTTGGCCGACATGAACCCTACCGCCGCCAGATAGAAGTAGTAGACGGCCAGCAGCGCCAGCAACACACCGAATGCCTGCTTCACGCGCACCATCCATATACCGGGCTTGGGCAGCACCGAAAGCCCCGCACCTGCGAACGGCCAAGGCAGCGCCATGCCCAGGCCCAGCACGAACGGCAGGAACTGAGCGCCGCGCGCCCCGCCAGCATAGAGCGAACCGGCCAGCAGCAACACCGCCAGCACCACCGGCGCGACGCATGCACCGGCCAGCAATGCCGAGAGCGCGCCCGCAGAGAAAGCCGCCAATGCGCCCTTCCGTCCACCGCTGTCGTGCTTCGGTGTCACAAAACGCGCGAAATCGATCACGAACACATCGAAGAGCGCCAGCGTCAGTGCCGCAAAGATCAGGCCGACCACGAGACTGAACCAAGGCGATGCCTGCAACGCGCCGAAAAAGAGCCCGCTACGCAGGATAACCCAGCCCAGACCGCCATAGACCAGTACAATCCCCGCGCCATAAGCCGCGCCGAGTCCGAAGCCGCGCCCGCGCGAGCCGGCCCCCGCGCCTGCACCGAGGATCGCCAGATTGATCGGGATCATCGGCAACACACAGGGCGTGAGGTTAAGCAGCATGCCGCCGAACAGTACCAGCAGGAGCGTCAACAACAAACCGTGCGCATGAAAGAAGACGACCGGATCGTTCAGAAAACCAGCCAGCCCGGCGCGTGACGCATCGGCAGCGGGCGTCTGGCCTTCGGCCTGATCCAGAAACGCGAGAAACTCACCCGTCTTCATGTAGCCGCCGCCGGAAACCATCGCGAAGCCGTGCGTCCATGTATCGGCCCCTTCCGCCGTTGATGGGGCGGTGTCCGCCTCGTCAGGCGCGATGACAAAGCGGCCGGACGCGGCGTCGTAGCGGAACGCATGGCTTTCCGGCATAAAGCACACGGTGTCGTCGCACCCTTGGTAGGCGACCGTCAGCGCGGTGCCGTCACGCAGCGGCGCGACACGCCAGCGCGATTCGAAGGTGTCTGTATAGACGCCGACCTGCTGCGAGGGGTTGATCGGATCCGGCTTGTTCTCAGGCTTGGGCACCTGCACCGGCGATGCCGAGACCTTGAAGGTTTCAGCGTAAATCAGGTGATTGGAGGGTACGCTCAGCGTGATCCGCACCTCGGCCTGCGCGTCATCCGCAGACTCCAGACGCTCGACCTTCAGGCCGAACGGCGATTGCGCGCCGAACACCGCAGAAGCGGACGCACACACCAACAGCGCGGCGCTTGTCACCGCACGCCACACTCGCCGCCACGCCGCGCACGGCGCGTCAATCATGTCAACCATGTTAATCATGTCTAAAAACTGCCACCATTCCTTACGCTCCCAGACCCAGGGCTGCGTTACGCTTGCTCTGAGCCAGGGCGGGGGTGCCCTTTCGGGCGGCTGCGGCTCGTGGGAACACTCGCCCTCCAACCTTCGCGTCCTCGCGCCTTCGCGCGAAGCAACAGAGCAGCGCTTTTACTCTCACGATTGCGAGCCACTGCGTGGTCGCAATGAAAGAGGTTGACTCGCGACCCGCGACTTGCGACTTGCGGCCAGCCTTGCCTTCCAAAAAATCTTAGTCCACCTGATGCGCGACTTCCGCCAGCGCGCGGCCGGCGGCGCGGCAGGCTTCCAGCGTCTCGGCGTCCGGCGCGTAGCGGCAGATAAGCGGCTCGCACACCGGTGCCATCTGCATGGTCGCCAGGAAACACGCCGCCTCATCCACGCCCTTCGCAGCCCAGCCGTACGAACCGAAGGCGAAACCCGCCTTGCCCAGCGGCTTAAGTCCGCGCAGATAGGTCAACGTCGCAGCCATGCGCGGCATGATCCCCATGTTGAGCGTAGCGGTACCCGCTGCAAAGGCCGCGCAGTCCATCACCTCGGTAATGATCTGCGTATCGTGCGTGACGTCCACATTGAGCAGCTTGACCTCGACCGGCAGTGTCCGGGTGCCCTCGGCCACAGCTTCGGCCATCAGGCGCGTGCTGCCCCACATGGTGCAATAGGCGATCACAACTTTACGGGCGGGCTTGCAAACCATCCAGTCCTGATACGCCGCGAGGATATTGTCAAAGTGACTGCGCCAGATCACGCCGTGGCTCGGCGCCACCATCTTGAGCGTGAGGCCGCCGAGACGCTTGAGCGCCGTCGCCACCGGCCGGCCGTAAGGCAGCACGATGTTGGCGTAATAGGTCTTCGCCTCCTGCATCACCTCGCACATATCCGACTCGTCATCAAAGCGGAACCCCGACGCATAGTGCTGACCGAAGGCGTCCATTGAAAAGAGAATGGCATCCTCAACCAGATAGGTAACCATCGACTCCGGCCAATGAACCATCGGCGTATCGAGGAACTGGAG
>DAOTMQ010000079.1:0-14068 GCA_035450385.1 Kiritimatiellia bacterium
CGTCGCATGAGTTGACCGAGGCGGAGTTGATCTGCGACCGCGTGGCGATCCTGAAACAGGGCGAACTGGTAGTCTGCGGCGCGATGCACGCGATTGCCGGTGACGGCGAGCGGAATCTGGAGCGCATCTTCCTCAACGTGCTCGATACCGATACGGCGAAGAAGGGGGTGCTGGCATGAAACAGTGGCTGTTGCAAGTGGCGGCGCTCTCGGAGCTTTCGGTTCTGGAACTGTACCGGCGCAAAGACCTCGTCGTGGTCTTTCTGCTGGCGATCGTCATCTTGTTGCCGGCAGCGTTTTTGGCACCGTTCGGCGTGAGCGGTGCCAGTCGCTACATCTCTGAGTTGGCGATGCTGTTGATCTGGCTCTTCTCGATCATCATCGGACTGGGCGTTTCGGCGCGTCTCTTTCCGCCTGAATTTGAGAGCCGCACGATCTATCCGCTGCTGGCCAAACCGGTGGCGCGCGGCACGGTGGTGTTCGGCAAATATCTGGGCGCGCTGACGGCCTCGGTCTCCGCATTGCTGGTGTTTTATCTGGCCTACGCCGTGTTGGTCGGTGTGCGTCAGGGTGAATGGTTTACGCCGATCCTGTTTCAGGCCGTGTTGCTGCATGTCGGGTTTCTGATTATCATCACGGCGTTGACGTTGCTGGGGTCGCTGGTGATGACGCCCTCCGCCGCGCTGACGCTGAGTGCGTTAACGGTGGTCGGCATGCTGGTCTTCGGGCAGCGCCTGCCCGCCTTGGCCGCAGCGCAGACGGGAGCGAGACGTTGGGTTCTATACGCGATCCACTGGTTCGCGCCGCATGTCGAATTCTTTGACTTGCGGCAGCGGTTGGTGCATGCGTGGCCTTGCGTGGAGTGGCGCGTCTGTCTGGCGGTTCTCGTGTATGCCGTTTGCTACGCAGGACTCTGTCTGGTCCTTGCCGGATGGGCATTCCGGCGTAAACGCCTCTGAGGAATTGAAACGTGACGCAGTATTTCCAGCATGCCCTTGTCGCTGTCGGTGCGATTGTCACATTCGCATACGGACAACTCTTGCCGCACCTGTTCGCCGGACGGATGCCACAGGTGCTCGGCGAAAATGTCGTGGCGATGCTGTTGGGCGATGCGCGGCAGGAGATCAGTTTCGCCTTACTCGAAAAGGCCGACGACTATTTTCACGGTGGGATGCGCCATGCGGAGTGTGACCACGAACTCACCGGTGCGCCCGGCAAGGAATCGGAGAACTGTTCCTGTGCAGAAGACGGACACGCGCATGGACACGATCATCATCACCATGACCACGATTCGGACCATCATCACGACCACGATTCGGCGTCCGCCCCGTACGGCCTTTCATTCGACCCTTGGAGGTGGATCAATCGTCGTGTGCATGTGCAGGAACATCGCCACGCCGAAGGCGAAGACGCACGCGAGTTGTTGCCTTGGCTCTGGGCTGCCTGTCGCACATCGCCGCGCAACATTCAGGCATACGAGAGTTCGGCATACGTACTGTCGCGCATGCTGAAGCGACCGCACGACGCCCTGAAATTGCTGGAAGAGGGCGTCCGCCTCAATCCGACGTCGGCCGAACTGGAGTTTTCGCTCGGTGAACTGGCGCTGCATTCGCTGAAAGACCCGACCCGTGCGGAGCAGGCGTTCGCGGCGGCCCGCGCGAAGTGCAAGCCGGAGCCCGGTGAAGCCGGTGAGGATGCCCGCTTCCTACAGGGACGCATCCTTTTTTATCTCGGCTATCTGGCGCATCAGCGAGGCGATCACAATCAGGCCGTAGGCTATCTGGCCGAAGCCATCAGAGAGGTGCCGGAACATGTCGGCACCCGCGATCTGCGCAATCTACTGAACCGGCAACATGAAGACGAAGGAAAAGAGCCATGAGGAAACAGATGTGGGTATGGGCGGCAACCCTTTTGGTGGCGTGGTCTTGGGTGGCGGAATGCGTTCACGCACAGATCGGTAACATGCGTTGAACGGACGTCCTCGTTTCATACAAGCCCGGCAGGCATCTTTCGCGGCCATCGATTTTGAGACGACGGGTGCTGTGTCGGGTTATCCGGTGGAGCCTTGGCAGGTGGGCATCGTGCGCTTGCGCGCGGGTGCAGTCTGCGCGGACGAGCGTTTCGAAAGTTTACTGCGCGTGGGCGATCGCCCCTTCAATCCGCGCGCGCCTGGCCGCCATGCATTGATGCGGGAGCAGCTCGCCGTCGCGCCGCGGCCGAGCGACCTGTGGCCGGAGTTGGCGGAGTGGGTGGTCGGGGTTCCGCTGGTCGCCCACAATGTCGGAACCGAACGCAGCGTTCTGGCGCGGCTCGCGCCGCTGCACCGCTTCGGGCCTTGGGTAGACACGCTAGCGCTTGTGCGGTGCGCCTATCCGTCGTTTGCCTCAAAGGCGCTGGAGGAAGTGACGACCGCGCTGGGTTTGCTTCCGCGCATAGAAACATTGTGTCCCGGACGCAGTGCGCACGATGCGCTGTTCGACGCAATCGCCTGCGCCGTGCTGCTCGAGCACCTTTTGGCGCTTCCGGGATGGGAGCATGTGACGGTCGATGCGCTGGCAGGGCGCTAGCGAGGCTCTTGCAAAACCCCTCGTGGCATGGGCGTCCCGCCCATGAAACACAGGCAAGATGCCCGTGCCGCACCTGCAAGCAAGGGGTTTGAAAGGGCCTCTAACGTGTAGTGAACTTAGGAGAGTGAAATGATTGTGCTGATTGCAACGCATAACCACCATAAACTCGAAGAGATCCGGCAGATATTCGCTTTGCCATCGTTGAGATTGGTCGCCGCCGATGAAGTGCCGGGGTTGCCGGAGGAGGTTGTCGAGGACGCCGACACGTTTGAAGGCAACGCGCTCAAAAAGGCGCACGAGCTGTGCGCGGCGTCCGGACTCTGGACGTTGGCAGACGACTCCGGGCTTGAGGTCGAGGCGCTCGACAACGCACCGGGGGTCCACTCGGCGCGTTACGCGGGCGAGCCGCATAACGATGCCGCCAACAATGCCAAGCTGCTCCGCAATCTGGCGGGCGCGGCCAATCGCCGGGCGCGCTTCCGCTGCGCGATTGCGCTGTGCGCGCCGGACGGGCGGGAGTGGACCGTGGAAGGGCGCTGCGAAGGCGTGATCATTCCAGAGGCGCGCGGTACGAACGGCTTTGGCTATGACCCGCTCTTTGTGCCGGACGGCTTCGAAAAGACGTTTGCCGAACTCGACAGCGCCACCAAGAACGCCATCTCGCACCGCGGACGGGCGCTCCGCGCTGCGGCACAGGCCTGGCGGGACTGGCTAACTCCTAAATGCCAACTCCTAACTCCGTGCGTAGCGCGGAATTATTCGCCGTAGACGGTCGTCGTAATCTCGTTGTAGAGGTACAGGATGTTCGTCACATCATAATCCACATGGTGGATCTTCGAGAGACCGCCCTCGCGCATCGCCGCACCGATCGATGCATCGCCTGTATTGAACAGCAGGATGGCTTTTGACGAAGCGACGCCCTTCTTCACGGGCCGTACGCTATTGTCGACCACAGGGTCGGAAGCCACATGGTCGACCGTGATAGCAGCCAAGCTGGTGCCTTTCATCGGGATCACGCCGCAACCTGTCATCGAGACAACAACCGCCGCCAACACACTCAACATCATCAGTTTTTTCATTTTTGAATCCTCATTTTATGGCCTGCAACGACACTTTGCCGTCTTTCAGGATGCCTCAAGTGTGGCACATTGCCGTCATTCAGGCAAAAGAAAAAACAAATCGCGCTTGCAGTTCGGGTTGCGAATCTGTTAAATTGTGCTCATTCATTCACGACTTCAGGTTGTGTCTTATCCGGGTGCGGGGGAACAACGAGCCCCCGCAGGTTAACGAGATGGTCGGGCCGCCATCCATTGAACTGCGCGTTTTGGCGCAAATAAAATGGATGGTGCGTTATGCGAGACCAGCCAATCCCCGAGCATAGCAGTGAGGCAGGTTGCCTCATTCGTATCTACTGGATGTTTCTAGGCAATGCGATATTGTTTACTTTGCTTGCCTATCTTTTTCTGAATCGTCTGCGATTCCCTTCTCTTCTGGACGTCGGCTGTTTGTTAGTGCTGGTGTCTCTGGTAGCCGCCCGTTATATCGACATCCGCCGATTTAACGGCGCGAACGGGGAGAACAGCGCTCCCGCGACGATGGCCGACTGGCGGAAATACACACTGTTGTTGGTGACAGGATGCGTTGCCGTCTGGCTGGCGTTCCGCGTCCTCATACCTGTACTCACAAAATAACCAAACTACTAAAGGAGGTAAGCATGTTGCAGGGACTTATTCTGATGGTCGTAGGCGTGGGCACTGTTTTGGGGTTTCTTGGACTGCTGGTTGTGATCTTGACGCTCAGTTCCAAAATCATTCCCCGGTTCAACCACATCCTGCCGGATGAGCAGCCGAAAGTGAGGGCGCAAAAAACGCAGAAGAGCGACGCTTCGCCTGATGCCGAGATCGCCGTCGCGATTGCCGCAGCGGTGTTGCGTCAGCGGGAGCAAGGGTGAGACCACCGCTAAAAGGCCGGATTGTAGAGAAGGAGGATGCTGGAATGAGCGGGTTGTGGCAGAAAATAAGAAATGGTTTCGTCAGGACGTTGGAGATCCTGCTGATCGTGCTGGTTGCCGTCATGACGCTGACGGTGCTGTGGGGGGTCTTCACCCGTTTCTGCTTGGGACGCCAAGCGCACTATACGGACGAGTTGGCCCGTGTACTGCTGGTTTGGATATCCATGATAGGATCTGCGCTGGCGTTCGGCACGAAGGCGCATCTCGGCGTTGACTACTTCGTGTCTAAGTTACACCCCGAAGCGCGCAAAACGATGAGCATTGTCGTGCAACTGGTGATCCTTGCCCTGGCTCTCATCGTGTTCATAGTCGGCGGTTGGAGCCTGGCGATGGGGCAGATGGGACAGCAGTTGCCTGCCCTGCCGATCAAGCGGGGCATGGTTTACATCTCGATGCCGATCGCGGGCGTGCTCATCATCCTTTTCGCGCTGGAGAACATGGTTGAAATCATCCGGACGCCAGCCGAGAAACTCGGCGCGCAAACAAAATCGGAAGGGTGAGCGGGACAACTTTGGGGTTTTTTACGGGGGGGTGGTCTGATATGATGAAAGTGTTTGGAAAGTGTTAGCGTTTGGTGAGCCGGTCGGTCACTAACGCATACCCGTTTATTTTATGACACATTTATGAAACACCTGAAAACTGCGTTGTTCGCTTTTCTTCCGCTGTTGCTGACCGGTGCCCTGCTGGTCGGCTGTGATCGGGTGCCCAAAGGACTGGAACCCGAAAAGTTGGTGCTTTTCACGCCCGAAACCCAACTCGCACCGCCCGGTTCGGTTCAAACCAACGCGATTCGCGTAGAACTCCTGAGCCATGCTGTGCCGGGGCTGCTCGGCGGCAAAGGCACCGCGCATCCGATCGCGGGTAAACGCCTGACTGTGACACCGATCGATCCCGCCAGCGGCATCCGTGCGATTCCCGCAGAGGGCGTCACTGACGCGGGCGGCACATGCAGTTTCAATGTTGAACTGGGCAAGGGATTCGGCGACCAGTACTTGAATATCGTCTGTGCCGACGCGCCGGAGATTCGTCGCCGTGTGCGTTTCCTAGCCGGCGTCGCACTGGAAAACAACCGGCAGGAGGCGGTTGCGGGTAAGCCGCTGACCAAGCCGATACGCGTTACGCTTACCGCGCCGGACGGTACGCCTATTGCCGGTGCCCCGGTTTACTTCACTCTCGCGCACCAGCCGGGCAAGGCGAGCAAGCTCTCGAAGAGCAGCGTCAAGACCGATGCCGCCGGTGTCGCTGAGATCACGCTCCAAACCGATCCAAAGGCCACGGGCCAGTATGAGATCCGCGCTGAAGTCGCCGACAGCGAACGCGGCCTGCATACTCGCCCCTTCACCATTGAGGTTCTCTCAATGTGCGTCATGCGTACCCTGATCGGTGTGCTTGGTGGCTTGGCGATCTTTATCTTCGGCATGACCCTGATGAGCGAAGGGCTACACCAAGTAGCCGGCGACCGCATGAAGGCGGTGCTGGCGTATGTCACGCGCAACCGCGTCGCCGCGATTCTTGCCGGCACGATCGTCACATCACTGATTCAGTCCTCCAGTGCGACCACGGTCATGACGGTCGGCTTCGTCAACGCTGGTCTGCTCTCGCTGAAGCAGGCCATCGGTGTGGTTTTCGGCGCCAACATCGGTACCACCGTCACCGGCCAGATGGTCTCTTTCAAACTTGATGGGCTGGCGATGCCCGCCATCATCCTGGGTATGATCGGACTGCTGCTCGCGCGCCGTGCCGTCTGGCAAGGCAGCGCACGCACCTTGCTCGGTTTCGGTCTGCTCTTCTTCGGCATGGCCATGATGTCCAGCGAACTGGAGAGTGTCAGCTCCTTCCCCAGTTTCGTCCACATTTTCCAGATGTTTGACTGCACACCGCAGCCGGGCCAACCAATGCCACTCGGCAAGGTGTTGGGCGCGATCGGCATCGGCACCCTGACAACCATGATTGTGCAGAGCAGCTCCGCCACGATCGGTCTGGCCATCGCGCTCGCGAACAGCGGCCTGCTCAACTTTTGGACGGCCGTGCCGATCGTACTGGGCGATAACATCGGAACCACGATCACCGCCATTCTGGCCGCGCTCAATGCCAACCGCACTGCACGCCAAACTGCGGCGGCTCACTGTATGTTCAACGTGTTCGGCACTTGTATCATGGTCGTCCTCTTCTACGTGCCGATCCGCGGCGTACCCTGCTTCCTTCACCTCGTGAACAGTGTGACCACCGGTAACGTCTTCATCGGCGAGAACGTCGGCCGCCATATCGCCATGGCGCACACCCTGTTCAACGTGACGAACGTCTTTATCATGACCCCCTTCGTCGGCACCCTCGCATGGCTCTGTGAACGCCTGATCCCGGCCAAGAAAGCCACGACCGCGACCGTGCATCTCGAAAGGAATCTGCTCAACACCCCTTCGCTCGCGCTCTTCTGCGCGATGCGTGCGCTTGCTGACATGACCGACACCGCCTGGCGCGCAGCGATGTTGGCCTTGCGTGGCTACAAGGATGGCGCCCCAGTCAAAGTCTCCGATGTTGAGGCGATAGAAGACCAAGTTGACAACAACCAGGTCGACATCATGGATTACCTCGTCCAGCTCACGCGCAAGGATCTCTCTGAACTGCAGGCCGCCGCGATCCCGGTACTGATGCACTGCGTGAATGATGCCGAGCGTATCTCTGACCTCGCCCTGTTGATTGCGCGCCGTGCCGAGGAGGCCCAGGCCCAGTCAGCCGCGAAAAGCTTTTCAAAAGACGCTCTCCAAGAGTTGGAGACCCTGCTTGAAAAGGCCACCGCCGTCGCCCGCCTCACCCACGAAAGCCTGCAAGACGGACGCTTTCTGGCTAAGTCGGTGGGCTCTGCGGTCAAAGAACTCGAAGCGCTGGCCCACGTCTCCATGCAGAACCATGTCCAGCGTCTCCAGGATGGACTTTGCACACCCGAGCGCGGTCTGATTTTCGTGGAGGTGGTTGCCGCCATTGAGAACATCGTGCGCCACCTCGAAAATATCGCGCAACGCTCCGACCAACTCACGGCGGCTGCGATGTGAGCCTGCGCCCGAAAGGAGATTCAAGCATCTTATCACTATGTCCGATTTGACGATCACCTCTCTCACCAACCCGAAGGTCAAGCACACGATCCGGCTGCGCCAGCGGTCGCATCGCGACGAGGCCGGACAGATGCTTGTCGAGGGCTATCGCGAGTGCCGCCGCGCGCTCGACAACGGCTACCGACCGCACATGCTCTTTTACTGTGAAGCGCTCTGGCTCAAGCACCTCAATGAGCCTGATCTCTTGCAGTACTGTCGGGAGTTGGGTGCGGAACTCTATGCCTGCACGGCACCCGTCTTTGAAAAAATGGCCTACCGCGAACGGCCGGACGGCTTGCTGATGGTCGGCCCACATTTGAGCAAGACACTGACCGACCTCACCCTGCCGGGGAACGCGCTGCTGGTGGTCGCCGAAGCGATCGAGAAGCCCGGCAACCTCGGCACGATCCTGCGTTCAGCCGACGCGGCGGGCGTCCACGCCGTGATCGTCTGCGACCGCTGCACCGACATCCACAATCCCAACGTGGTCCGCGCCTCGACGGGCACGCTGTTCTCTATTCCGGTCATCGAAGCCGACAGCGACGACGTGCTCGCCTTCTTGCGTGGGCGTGGCTTCCGCATTCTCGCCGCCACGCCGCACACTGAACACCTGCACTGCGGCGTTCAACTCACCGGCAATGTAGCGATCGCGGTCGGTGCCGAACAATACGGGCTGTCCGAAAAATGGATGAAGGCCGCCGACCTGCGCGTGCGCATACCGATGTTCGGGCAGGCCGACTCACTGAACGTCGCCTCGGCGACCACCATCCTGCTCTTCGAGGCCGTGCGCCAGCGCATCGCCGCCGGACAACTCCAGCCGCCGCCAGCCGAAGCCTGGCACGGCGAAAACGCCTTCGACGCCTGACGCTCAGTTCTCGTTCGAGTGCAGTCCGCCGGAGCCGGCGTCGAACTCGATGTTGGCGCGTTCAGGATCGCCGGGCAGCGCCTTGGAGCAGCTCCAGATGCAGGCCCCGCAATGGACGCACTTTTCGCGGTCGAACTCGGGCGGGGCGCCCTCTTCTCCAGGCATTAGAGCCTGCGCAGAACAAATCTCAATGCATGTGCGCTCTGTGCAGGAGGCGCAGAGTGCGGGATCGGCGAAGGTCACGTGATTGGCGAAGCCCGCCGCGGCCTGCACCTTGCCGCCCTTGAAGAGTGCGTCTTGGTGCGACATCAGCAGGGTGCCGTCATACGGGATCTCGGGCCAGCCGGCCAGCGTCATGATTGCATCATGGAGCGGTTGCCGCGCCTTGGCGCAGGTCTCGACCGCTTCGCTGAGCGCGGCGGGCGCGATGCGTTCGCCGTAAACGCTTGCCAGCGTCGGAATACGCTGCGAAGGGGGGACGGAGTCGACCGAGAGATTGAGCATGCCGCGGGTCATACCGGTCATGCCGGTACCCATCATGCCAAGCATGAAGCCCTTGCCGAAGCCGTCGCGAGCCTTTTTGGCGGCTTGCAACTCGGCGTCGAGTGGGTCTTGGCGCCGCCGCCGCACATACGCGCCGGTCAGCGCGGCTTTGGAAAAAGGCTGATCGCGCTTGAGCAGATCAATCACCCCTTCGGCCAACAGCACGCCGCTGCGCCACGCCTCGTCTACACCTGAGTTGGTGAGCACGTTGGTCGTGCCGGAGCCTTCGCCGATGCGGGCGAAGCCGTCGCCGACCAGATACGGTTCGCCGCGCACGCCGGATTCCTGCAGCGACTTCGCACCCCAGGAGCGCAGCGTGCCGCCCTGAAGATAACGCCACAGGTAGGGGTGCTGCATCCAGTGTTGCAGATAGCGGTAGGTGGTGCGAATCGGATTGTCCATCCACGAGGGCACAAAGATGCCGAGCGAAGCAGTACGGTCGGGGAAGGTGTACAGGAAACCGAAAATCTCCGGCTCTGGAAAACCCAGCGTATGCAAGACGGTGCCGGGCTTGAGATCGCAGGAGGCGGGCAGTTCAACCACCATCTTCATGCCCACGGCCCAATCGTGCTGGTGGTTCCCCGTCGGCAGACCGAAATGGCGATCCAACTTGCGGCCGACCGCGCCGACCGGGCCATCGCCTACCACCGTCAGCCGTGCACGGATGTCCATGCCCGGCATGTAGGCGGCTTCGGGTGCGCCCTTTGTGTCTACGCCCTGATCCGCCAACCGCACGCCGACCACCGCATCGCCTTCCAGCAACGGCGCGCTGACCGGTGTGCCGGGCCAGATCTGAACGAGGCCGGAACCCATGAGTTGCGCGCCGCACCACGACATGAATGCGCCCATCGACATCACCATGCCCGGCTCCTTGCGCAGGAAAGGCGGAATCCAAGGCAATTCAGTAGCCGAAGGTGCCTTGCGCATGGCGAACTGGCCGTACTGAAAGACCCCATCCGCGAAGCGCGTGCCTGAACTGCGGCGGCTCGCGCCGATGGTGTCGAAAAGATAGGCGACCGCCTCATGGCTGATCTCAGCCGCGTTCGGGATCTCTTTCACCAGATCGAGATCGGGGAACGAGGCGCGGATGTGACGGGCTTTAGTGACGACGCCGGAGACACCGAACCCGATGTCGTCGGCGCGTTCGTAGCACATCACCTGCAGCGGCATGCCCGGCATCACCTTGCTCTCAAAAGCAGGCGTGCCATCGGGGTTCATCATGGCGCGGCTCAGGGTGGTCAAAAATCCGGCCGTGGCGGGGCCGAACCCCACGCACACGATATCGGCTTCCATCGATTGTCTTTCAGCGGTCATGGATTGTCCTTTTGTACACGCTTTCTATCATCTCTTAAGTGCGGTCATCATACAGGGCACCAACAAATCCTGTCAATGAAGACAGTTCAATGTGTGCGAACGGGCGCGTCATGGATCGGAGAACGAAAGAGTCACCGGCCCCATCAGGCCCGAGGGCTGGAGCATGTCTTCGGAGGAGAAACCGGCGTAGGGCCGTAGCGTGTATTCGCCGCCTTTGCGGGGACCGTTACGCAACGCCATGTTGCTCTGCGTGATACGTTGCTCAGGAGGCAGGGCGGCATCGCCGACCAACCGGTTGGCCCACGGGTTGGTGACCTCAATCTCCAATGCGTTGGCTCCGGCCTTCAGCGCACCGGTCAACTCGACCTGCCACGGCGCAGTCCAGACCACGCCAAGGTCTTTGCCGTTCAGCCGCACCTGCGCAAGCGCCGCCACCATGCCGAGATGCAACACGGCCGTACGGCCAGCTTGTTCAGCGGTGACTTCGAAGGTCTTGCGGTAGGTGGCCGTTCCCGAGAAGTATTTGATGCCGGGGTCGTTGTGCTTGCTCCAGTCGATCAGCGTGTCGAACATCGCCTTGGCAGGTGCGCCGCGACTCGCTTGGAACGCCACTTCCCACGGGCCAGCGAGGGTTTCTGGTTTCAGGGTTTCAGGGTTTCTGGTTTCAGGTTGCAGGGGCTCAGCGCTGGGGGTGGGGCTGTTTCTAAACACCACGAAGATTGAGCCGTGTTCCGGCAGGTCGAGCGTCAGACGCGTGCGGCTGTCGGGTGTGGTCTCGAAGGGCACCGTCTTGATCGTGCCGTGTACCGCGTCCCACAGTTCGGGTTGCCGACCGCTGACACGGAAGGTGCAGGCGGCTTGGCCGCTGCCCAGCAGGAAGTAGATGTCGGTGTCGGCGTCGCGCCGGTGGGTGTATTCGAACGGACCTTCAAAGTCGGGCGCGAGTTTCAGTGCTTTCAACGTATCAGCTACACTCGCGGCGGGTGTGGTGGACTCTCCCCACAGCGTAGCGGCCAGACGCTTGATCTCGTCATCGCTGCCGCTTCGACCAGCCACGCGCGTGGGCCGACGTGAACCTAAAAGGACTGTCGCGCCAGCTTTCCGTAATTCGGCGATCTTCCGCAATACGGCCGGTGTGGCGCGCTCGTTGTCGAAGTCGACTGCGAGCAGGCGGTAGCTCATGCCATCGGGCAGTGTGATCCGACCGTCCTTGACCGACGCGCGCGTGAGCAGCACCTCGTTGTTGAAGATGTCATATCCGTAGCCGGTCGGCAGGGTGAGCGTGGCGTTGGCGCTCCAGTTGGTGGTGTGGCGTCCCCAGTGCTGATACGGCAGGTCACCCACGTACGCCGCGACATCGGCTACGAAGAGACCGCGCTGCAGCAGGTGTTGGCAGCGGCCGAGGTAGGTGATGAAGGGCGCAGACTGCTCAAACCAAGTGACGTTGGGATTGAGGTGCGTGCCGGCAAAGTACTCGATGCCGGGCTTGCCGAAGGCTTTGGGCGAACAGGTGAAGGTGTGCCAGATCAGATGGTTGACGCCGTCGATGAAACTCTCGTCGCCGCTGCGTTTGAGGATCGCGGGGTAGGGGGTCCAGTGGCGTACCATGTGGGTGAAGGCTTCAGCCGCCGCGCGTCGGCGTCCGTAGACGTGCGCGGTGATGGCCTGCGGGCGGCTGAGTTGCCGACCGCGCCGGTCGTTCGCGCCGGTATACCAGAACTCGCCCTGCGGCATGTCGTTGACGCCCAGGAACTCAAGTTGATCGGCCTCGCCGAGAACAGCGGGCTTGCGGGTCCAAGGCCCCCCTGATTCTGAGTGCCACTGGAGGCCGTACTGATGCGAGAGGCGCACCATGGTGCCGTAGAAGTTGTGGAGGAAACAATCGTTACGCGTACGGCGGTAGTCGGTCACGAAACGCGCGGTCTGCTCATCGCCCTGCACCCGAAAGCCCGCTAGCACCGGTAGCCAAGGACGCACGTCATAGCCGCGGAATTTCTTGAAGTCCGCTTCGAAGGAAGGCGTCCAAGAGGGTACGGCACCCTCCCAACTTACGTTGTAGAAGTGGGTGAGGGTTTTGCCGGCGAGCGGTCCGATATCATCCAGAAGCGCCTTGCCCATGCGGTTGAAGTGACCTTCGACAGCCTTGGCGTCGAGGATGTCCACGTCATACTCGTGTCCGTCCATCACGGTGTAGCCGAAGTGCAGCAACGCGGCATGGACGCCATCAGGCAAGGTCTCATTCAGCAGCGTTTCTTCCTTGGCCGCCGTGACCGGTCCGGTGAGTTCTTGGATCTGCACGGCCGTGTGGGTGACCGCGTCTATCGCGTTGCCAACGCGCCTGCCATACCAGTCGTCAAACGGGCCATCACCCGCGTTGCGCCACTCGGTGGCGGACAACTCGTCGCCTGTGTAGTGGACCTTGAAGGTGGCCACATCCTTAAAATGGGCAAGAGGCGCGGGTTTGGCCAGCAGCTCCGTAAGTCCGGGGCGTAGTGGCAGGAGTTGGTAGACCAATCGTTTGGGCGCGTCCGCACCGACCTCCCAAGGGCCTTTGAGTGCGCCCGCGCAACTGCTCAGGTTCACGCTGACGGTGAGCCCGACCCGCGCGGCCTCGCGCACCGTATGCGTGACCATGGCGCGCCAAGTATCGCTCATGAACTCCATCTTCGGCTTGGGATAGATGAGGTGGTTGACGTCCTCGTGGTATCCGCGCGCGTCAAAGAGCAGGATGCCACCGAAGCCGATGCGCCGCATCGCTTCCAGATCGCGTGTGATCGTTTCGGTGTCCACGTTGCCGTTGACCCACCAGTAGTAACACCAGGGCCGCTCCGCCATTGGCACTTCGCGGAAACCCTGTTCCAACGTGTCGGCACCCGTTCCCAGCACCGCCGCCAAAACGATTCCAAAAAACACAACTTTTTTCATTTTGCACATCCCTTTCTATGAGCGATTTCTCACCAAACTTGCAGTCCCGCGCTTTTAATGCGCGCGTCGATCTCTTCAATGGCTTTTGGAGGGAGATCAAAAGACGTTACGCTCTTGCGTCCATTCTTATCGACAGTACGCGTGAGCGTGTTGCGGAGCACGCCGAGCCGCTTGAACACCACGAGATGGGGTCCCCGCATCGAGCCGCCGTCCGTTCCCGGCGACTTAAAAACTTCGCCGAGATTGACCATCACGAGATACCGTCCAAAGGTGTCCGCAAGTTCGGGATCGGCGGCAGTTTTCCCGGCTGCCGTCAGATCGAGCATCTTCTGGAGAAGCCCCGCGTACATGGGGCGCTGGGTGATGATGCCGGTCGTCCCGAGTCGCGGTCCCTGATAGAGAAACTGAGTCGCGCCCCAGCCGGAAAAGACGCCCTTCACAGCGGGTTTCGCGGCCATCATCGCTGCGATACGGTCGTTGACATCCGACCGATTCGACTCCTCCTTGAAATAACCGTAGGTGTTCGGAAAATCCCGAGAAAGCCGCACCAGCAGATCCACCGATGGCTGCGGATTCGACCCTTTGCAGAAAGTCTGAATAATCACAGGAAGCGAGGTCTTCGCCGCGAGCAAACGATAGTGCGCCTCCATTGAGGCATCGGTTTTGGCGTCGTCCGGAGGACGTGCCAGAATTGCCGCCGAAATGCCGCGCTTGCTCACGATGGCGTCCCAAAGCTCAACCCGTTTCAGCGCCGC
>DAOTMQ010000080.1:0-14024 GCA_035450385.1 Kiritimatiellia bacterium
TGCTGTTTGTCGTGGCGCTTTGCTGTTTGACGCAACTGGGCAGCGAGACGATTTTCGCGGGTGCGCTGGAGCGTCTCAACATGAAGCCCAATGCCGGCGGAGCGATCGGCTACTGGCTGATGACCTGCCTGTTGGCGCACTGGTTCAGTCCAGTGGGCGGCGGCATGCTGATGGTGAGTATCATGCTTTTCGCCTTGCTGATGGCCATCGGGCTGCGGACGCTCTTTGATGGACTGGGGCGTTTGACGGGGTGGTGGGAGGCGCGGCAGGCGGCGATGGACGAGGATGAAATCGATCAGGATGACGGACGGACTACGCGCGAGCGTGAGCGTCAAGATCGGGCGGCGATTAAGGAGCAGGTGGCGCAGGCCAAGCAAGAGGCGAAGCAGGCGCGCGCAGAGGAACGGAAAAAAGCGAAGGCCGAACGCGCCGAGGAGCGCCAGCGCAAGAAGGAGGCTCGTGCCGAAGAGGCGCGACAGCGTAAAGAGGCGCGCGCTCAATCCAAGGAGCCGGGACGCTTTGACAGCCCCGCCACCGAGCGGTTGCTAAAACGTATCGAGGAGGCGAAGCGGGCCGCCGCTGCCGCCGCCGCGCGCGAGCGCGGGCGTGCGCCCGCCGCGCAGCCTGTCGCCCCGTCGCCGACCGCGGCACCTGCACCGGTCGCGTCCTTGGAATCTGTGTCGGCTGCCGCGACACCCGCAGTGTCTGCCGCGTCCGCCCGCCCGGCGGCGGCGCGTACGCCGCCGACGCCACCCGAGGAGTACCAGTTGCCGCCGATTTCGCTGCTGAATCCGCTTACCAAGAGTAAGGCCGATCACGGCGACATCAACAAGACCGCCGAGATTTTGGTCGAGACGCTGAGCCAGTTCAATGTGCCGGTCGAGGTCGTCGGCACGACGCCCGGACCGGTCGTCACGCAGTACGAACTGCGGCCGGCGCCAAACATCAAAGTCGAGCGCATCGCCAGTCTGACCGCCAACCTGCAAATGGCGCTCGAGGCGCGCAGCCTGCGCGTGCTGGCACCGATTCCCGGCAAAAACGCGGTGGGCATCGAGCTTCCCAACCGCCGTGCCAGTCCGGTCACCCTCCGTGAAATCGTGGAGGGCGAGGCGTGGCGTAACAACACCTGTGAAATCCCGCTGGCGCTGGGCAAGGACGTGGCCGGCAACGACCTGATCTATGATCTCGCCAAAGCGCCGCACTTGCTGGTGGCCGGTGCCACCGGGTCCGGCAAGAGCGTCTGCCTGAACGCGATCCTGAATGGTTTCCTGATGAGCCGCACGCCGGAGCAGTTGCGTCTGATCCTGGTCGATCCCAAACGCGTGGAGTTTACCTGCTATAACGACCTGCCGCACCTGCTGGTGCCGGTGATCAATGATCCCAAAAAAGTGGCTTTTGGCCTGCGCTGGGCCATCATCGAGATGGAGAAGCGTTACCGGCTCTTCCAGAAAGTCGGTTGCCGTAACATTGTGGCTTTCAACAGCCGCCAAGTGATGAAGCAGGAGGATCTGTTCGACGATGGAAGCGCCACCGACGCGGGAGAGGACGATACCCCGCAGCGCTTGCCGTACATCGTGATTGTGGTTGACGAGGTGGCCGATATCATGGCGGCGGTAGGTAAGGAGGTCGAGCCGGCTATCAGCCGTCTCACCTCGCTTTCGCGTGCGGTCGGTATCCACCTGATTCTGGCGACGCAACGGCCTTCGGTGGATGTCATCACTGGCACTATCAAAGCCAATATCCCCGGACGCATCGCTTTCAAAGTCTCACAGTCCAATGACAGCCGGACGATTCTCGACAGCCCTGGCGCCGAGGAACTGATCGGCAAAGGCGACATGCTCTTCTTGCGTGAAGGGTCGCAGCTCATGCGTGCGCAGGGCGCATGGGTCAGCGACGAGGAGATTGGCCGTGTGGTTGATTTCGTCACGACGCATTGCCAGCCCTGTTACGATCAGGCGTTGATCGAACGACTCGATAAGATCAAAGAGAGCGACCTTGATGATGCCCTGTCCGACGACACTGAAGAGGATGGCGCGTCTGGAATTGGTGCGGAGGTTGGAGGGGGTGACGATCCCGATGACGAGCTGATACCCAATGCGCTAGAGGTGATCCGCATGACGCGCCGTGCATCTACCACGATGTTGCAACGTCGCCTGCGCATCGGCTACACGCGCGCCGCGCGGTTGATGGACAAGTTGGAGGAGCGTGGTATCGTTGGGCCGCAGATTGGATCCGGTACGCGCGAGATCTTGATTGACTTAGACAACGAAATCCCTTCCAATGTCCCCTTTGCAGATCAGGCTGTCGCGGCAGACAGCGACGGTGATGCGGCAGCAGGGGAGGGAGGCCCGGAGTGATCCGGTGTAACGCAACGGTGAGGTGAGCGATGGCATTTGGTGAGATCTTGCGCAACGCGCGCGTGCAAAAAGGGTTGACTCCGTCGGATGTGGCCGAAAGCACGCATATGCTGGTGCAGGTGGTCGAGGGACTCGAAAAAGAGGATTTCCGCCGTATCGCCGCCCCGATCTACGGTCGTGGTTTCGTTAAGCTGTATGCCGAACTGCTGGGGCTGGCCCCTGAACCGCTGATCAGCGATTTTATGAACCTCTACAGCGGCGCGCGTCCCCCGGTGGTGCTGACCAAGGAGGTCGAACCGACCGCCGACCCTGCGCCCGCACCCGCACCTGCACCTGCGTCGACACCGACACCCGCGCCGGCATCCGCACCGGTACCGACTCCCGTACCCGCTCCGACGCCGTTGGCACAGGCTGCGGACGATACGCCGGCAACCGTGCGTGTGCCCCAGCGCCAGCCGATGGAGCCGCGTCCTATGGTGCGGTCGGTGCCGTTGCCGGATGATGCGGAACACCGGACGGTGCCCCCGGCGGAAGTGCCGGGTCTGCGCGCGGCGGATGAGCCGCAGACCGGTCGTGCGTCCAAGAAAGATTTCCGCCCTGTGCTGGTGGTTGAGCCGGAGCAGGTTTATGATGAGACAGATGATCTGGACCTCTTCCGTGCGGCGTCTATCGCCTCCCAAACGGAGCGCGATGCGGACGCAGAGCCCGCGCCCGCACCGACAACCGCCGAGGCGGAACATCATCCGCGCACTGAGCCCAGAGCCCCCGTGGCGCACAAGGGCAAGTTGCCGATCTTCCAGATCGGCGGCAGGATGGACCGCGACGCCCTGCCCACGCTGGAAGATGAGGAGGTGCATGCGCGCCGCCGCGCACGCATGCAGACGTTTAAAGACGGGGTCTCCCGGCTCAAAGATGGGGTCGGGCGCAGGCTGCCGCCTTTGAATGTGCCGCGGCAGATATGGGTGTTCGGCGGTCTCGGTGTGCTGATGGTCGTGCTGATGGTAGCCGGCATCACGATGCTGTTCAAGCTCACCGGCTCCGACGTCAAGACCGGTCCGGCGGGCCGTTTCGAGCGGGCCGCGCCGCCGCCGATGTACGTGGACTGAGCAGGTCGAAAATCACCGCATCCTTCTGTTTGACTTCATCCGGCGTCAGGCCGTCCAGTTCGTGCGGAAAGACAATCCAGCGGTCGGTCTCGTGCACGTAGTAGTCGGGTTCCAGGTCGGTCTGGTTGGCGTTGGGTTTCCAGTACACGGTGGCGAGCCGGGCCTCGACACAGCGGGGGCGCAGACGCTCGAAGACCGCGCGTGCAGTATTGCCGGTGTCGAAGACGTCATCAATCACCAAGACGCGCGAACCAGCCTGGAGGGAGCAAAATAGGCCCTCCGCGTTGTCAAATGTGACCGTGTGTTCACGCGTCTCAATACCGGTGTAGGATTGGCACTTCAGCACACGGTGGCGCGGTCGCAGGCCGTGGTAGTGGAGAAATTCGTGAACACCCACACCGACCGGCGCACCGCCACGCCAGAGCACGATCAAATCGTCGGGCAACCAGCCGGAGTCGAGGACCATGCGCGCCAACCGAAAACAGTCGCGCAGGTAGTCGTTCGCTGAGACATACAGTTTGTCGGACATGTCGATTTCCTTTGCGCACTGTCGCATGCCGTTCAAGGCCGCATCAGACCGATGTATAGAGCGAGGATCTTCTCTCCCCAAAAAAGCCAGACGGTGGCGCCCATCGAGATGTAGGGGCCGAAGGGAATACGGCTCTGCATCTTGACCCCGCCAAAGGCGATTAACAGCAATCCCGCCACGCTGCCCAGCAGCGACGATGCGAAGATTGTGAAGAGCACCGCCTTCCATCCCAGAAACGCGCCGATCGCGCCCAGCAGTTTTACATCGCCGAACCCCATGGCCTCTTTCTTGAAGGCGCGTGTGCCGAGCCAGCCGACCGCGTACAGCAGGCCGAAACCGACAGCCAGCCCCGTGACTGAACAACGTAGCCCCTGCCACCAGACGGTTTGGCCGTGCAACGCCGGAACCAGTGCGCTCAACAGGGGACCTACCACCATACCGCCGATCGTGACGGAGTCTGGGATGATGAAGTGTTCGAAGTCTACGAAGGTTCCGAGCACCAGCCCCGAGAGGAAGAGCCAGTAAATCGGGATGATCAGCGGGTCGGTGATCGGCGTCATGTGCAGCGCGTTCGGTATCGCCCATTGCATAAAGACCGCTAGAAAGAGCGTGCTGGTCAGCAACTCCACCAGCGTGTAGCGGAAGGAGATCGGGCCTTTGCAGGTGGCGCACCGGCCGCGCAGGCAAAGCCAGCTCAACACCGGGATATTGAGATACCACGGGATCAGCGTGTTGCAGTGCGGGCAGTGCGAACGCGGCGCGATCACCGATTCATCGCGCGGGATGCGGTAAATGCAGACGTTCAAGAAACTGCCGACACAAGCCCCGAACAGCGTGGCAAAGCTGGCGGCAAGAAACTGATAGAAGAGATAGTCGGAACTGCTCATAAAAAACATTCGCTTTCGTTTCGGTCATGATAGCGTTTACTGCGGGAATCAAGCAACCGTTCTTTAGGATTTAGGATTTAGGAGTTTTTGTTAAGATTGTATGCGTGACAAGAGAGCGCATAGAAGAGCTTGCGAACCGCGTGGGAAGCGGACGCGAGCAGTTGATCCCGATGTTGCAAGCGGTGCAGGATGAAGAGGGCTACCTGTCGGCTGAGGCACTCGCTGCGGTGGCGCAACGGCTCGGCGTCAGCGAGGCCGAGGTGACGGGCGTCGCCACCTTTTACGGGCAGTTCCGTCTCCGCCCGGTCGGTCGGCACACCATCAAGGTGTGTATCGGCACGGCCTGTCATGTGAAGGGCGCGGATCGCACGTACGAGGCTTTTTGCCGCGAGCTGGGAATTGCGTCGGGCGAGGATACCGACGCGCAGGGCGAGTTCACGGTGGAGAAGGTGGCCTGCCTGGGATGCTGTATGCTGGCGGTGGCGGTGCAGGTCGACCGCACGATCTATGGCCATGTGACGCCGGCGCGTGTCCGTGCGGTGCTGGATGACGTGCGGGCTGGCGAGCAACGGGTCGGCGACGCTGCGGCGGAGAGCGAATCCGATCATCTGGGTGCCATGGTGCGGCTCTGCACCTGCTCGAGTTGCGCCGCAGCCGGGGCGGACGCCGTGTTGAGCGAGGTGCGGCGGGTGGCGCGCGAACGCCGCTTGCCGGTCGCGGTGCGCGAGGTCAGTTGCACGGGCGGTTCGTTTCATGCGCCGCTGCTTGAGGTCGCGCTGGACGGCGGACGCCGCTTCCGTTACGGGCGTGTGCGTCCCAGAGATGTCGAGTCGATCCTGCTGGCGCACGTCAAGCCAACGCATCTCGCGGCGCGTGTACAGGCGACGGTGCGCGCCTGGGCGGAACAGGCCTTTGCGGGGGAGGGAGATGATCCGCCGGTTCGCTTCCCGCTGAGTGTACGCGATCAGGCGGACGCCAGTTATTGGCTGAGCCAGCAGCGTATCGCGACCGAAGGCGCGGGCGAGTGGCCGCCGCTGGATTATGAGGACTACCGCGGGCGCGGCGGCTTCACGGCGCTGGAGCGTTGCCGCGATGCGCTGATGCCGGAAGAGGTGATCGACATGATCGAGGCCGCCGGCCTGCGCGGACGCGGCGGCGGCGGCTTCCCCACGGGACGCAAGTGGCGGGCGGTCGCGCAGGCTCGCGCGGCGAGCGGCACGCAGACGGCGTACGTGGTCTGCAACGGCGACGAGGGCGATCCCGGTGCGTTCATGGATCGCATGCTGCTCGAGTCCTATCCGTTCCGCGTGCTGGAGGGAATGCTGATTGCCCTGCATGCTGTCGGTGCCTGTGAAGGGATCCTTTACATCCGCCACGAGTATCCGCTGGCGGTGAACCGTATCCGCGCCGCGATTGAGGAACTGGAGCAGCAGGGCTGGTTGACGCTGCGCGACGGACGGCGTCTCGCGCTGCGTGTGGTCGAAGGAGCGGGGGCGTTTGTGTGCGGCGAGGAAACCGCGCTGCTGGCGAGTCTGGAGGGGTGTCGAGGTGTGCCGCGGCAGCGTCCGCCGTATCCGGCTGAACGCGGGTTCCGGGCGTGTCCGACCTTGGTCAACAATGTCGAGACGCTGGCGACGGTGCCGTGGATCGTGCGGCACGGCGCGGAGACGTTCCGTGCGGTGGGCACATCCGGCAGCGCGGGCACCAAGACCTTTGCGCTGGCCGGCAAGATCGCGCGCGGCGGACTGGTCGAGGTGCCGATGGGGCTCTCGCTGGGCGAGATCGTCACGCGTATCGGTGGGGGCGTTGGCGAGGGACGCACGCTTAAAGCGGTACAGGTGGGCGGTCCGTCCGGCGGCTGTCTGCCAGCGGCCCAGGCCGACAGGCCGGTGGATTTCGAGGCGTTGGTGCAGGCGGGCGGCATGATGGGGTCGGGCGGCATGGTGGTGCTGGATGACACCGACTGCATGGTGGATATCGCGCGTTACTTTTTGGCGTTCACGCAGCTTGAGTCGTGCGGGCGGTGTACGGGCTGCCGTATCGGTACGCGGCGCATGCTGGAGATTTTGGATCGGCTTTGCGAGGGACAGGGAGAGGCTGACGATGTTGCGCGGCTCGAACGCCTCGCCCGTACGGTGCGCGACGGTAGCCTGTGTGGACTGGGACGAACCGCGTCGAACCCCGTGCTTTCGACGTTGCGCTATTTCCGTGCGGAGTATGACGCGCATGTGCGCGGCGTCTGCCCGGCGCGTAAATGCCGCGCGCTGATTGTGTACCGCGTGACATCGCGTTGCATCGGATGCACGCTCTGCGCGCAGAACTGTCCGGTCGAAGCGATTGCCTTCACACCGCTGGAGCGCGCCGAGATTGATTCCGCGCTCTGCACGCGCTGTGGCATCTGTCATCAGGCCTGTCCGGAAAACGCCATTGAAATCGACGACATGAAACGGGATAATGAGAACGAGGTAATTGGTCGGTGATAGGGATGTGCGAAGGTCATGCGTTTCTGATGAAAAGGGGAACAGAGAGTCGGGAGCTTTTCTCTCCGCGCCGTGCGCGGAGACACACTTAGTCCCCACTCTTAGTCGAATACACTTAGTCGCCACACCTAGTCGATCGCGCCAGCGACGAAGTGTTTCGACGAAGTGTACCCGACGAAGTGTGAACGACGAAGTGTAGGGACGAAGTGTTTCGATGAAGTGTACCCGACGAAGCACGACGAAGTGTAGACAGGAGTGAGTATGAGCCGAACGAAGGAAGAATTGCAAGGCGTGACCCAACTGGGCAGTAGCGGGACGGCATACGCTGACCGTTATGACCCCGCGCTGCTGGAGACGTTTGCCAATAAGCACACTGACACCGACTACTGGGTGACCTTCACCTGTCCGGAGTTCACCACGCTTTGCCCGGTCACTGGGCAGCCGGACTTCGCGACCCTGACGATCCAGTATATTCCGGACGAGCGACTGGTGGAGAGCAAGTCGCTCAAGCTCTATCTCTTCAGTTTCCGCAACCATGGCGATTTCCATGAAGATTGTGTGAACGTGATTCTCAAAGACCTACGTGCGTTGATGGCACCCAAGTATATCGAGGTGCTGGGACGATTCACGCCGCGCGGCGGCATCTCGATCGATCCCTACGTGAACTACGGCCGGCCCGGCACCACGTACGCCGCGCTGGCGGAAAAGCGTTTTGTCGCCCATTCCGGGTTGCGGGCCGGTGCCGTCCAACTAGGATTAACATGATTAACATGATTGTTGTGCCGTGCACGGCGCGGCGGAAAAACTTGGAGTGCGGTGACAAGAGCCGCGCTGTGCGCGGGTCGCGGCACCGTTTTCTCTCCGCGCTGTGCGCGGAGACACACTTAGTCCCCACTCTTAGTCGAACACACTTAGTCTCAACACCTAGTCGATTGCGCCAGCGACGAAGTGTTTCGACGAAGTGTTTTGGACGAAGTGTACCCGACGAAGTGTATCCGACGAAGTGTGAACGACGTAGGGACGAAGTGCGGCTCGCGGTACCGCTTTGTGCGCCGTTCTGCCGTTGCACTCATGCTCAAAAAGCGGCATCGCGCGGAATACCGTTTGCCGCCGCACTCCAATTTCTTTTGTCAGACTTGCAGTCACGATGCCGTCCCGTAAAAACCTCTGCGTCTCTGCGTCTTTGCGTTTTCCATGAGGGTTATGATGAGGGAAAATAAGGCATTGGTGATTTTGTCGGGCGGACAGGACAGCACAACCTGTCTTGCGCAGGCCGTGCGGATGCGCGGCGCCCCGGCGATCTCGTGCATCACGTTCCAATACGGACAGCGGCACGCGCGCGAGGTTGCGGTGGCGCGTGCGGTGGCGGAGCATTTCGGCGTGTCCGAACACCGGGTGATCGATCTGGCATGGTACAACCAGATCACGACCACCGCGCTGCTGGACCCGGCGATGGAGATCCACCAAGCGGAGGGCGCGGCGTGTCCGAACACCGTGGTGGACGGACGCAACATGCTCTTTTTGCTGGTTGCTGCGATCTATGCCAAGAGCCGCGACATCCGCGATTTGATTATCGGCGTCAGCGAGACGGACTACAGTGGATATCCCGACTGCCGGGATGTGTTTGTGAAGTCGTGCAATGAGACGCTGAATCTGGCGATGGACTACCCGTTCCGGGTGTTCACGCCGCTGATGGGGCTGACCAAGGAAGAGACATGGGCGCTGGCCGATAGTCTAGGTGTGCTGGAGTACGTGGCGGAGCATACGCTGACCTGCTACAACGGTGTGATCGGTGCCGGTTGCGGGGCGTGCCCGAGCTGCGAGTTGCGCCGCCGTGGGTATGAGGCGTATCGGATGCGTCGGAAGAGGGAAGAGTTAGGATTTAGGAGTTAGGAGTTTTCTCACACAAAGGCACGAAGGACACGAAGGTTTTTTGGGGGCATGGCGCGGATTTTTTAACACAGAGGCGCGGAGGCGCAGAGGTTTTTTTGGGGGGGCAGACCGCTTGTTATTGCGACCACCCAGTGGTCGCAATGATGAGTGTAAAAAAGGGCGGGCGGATGGGCACCGGGTGCGCGCGGGGCATGCAATGGGGGGGCGCGCGGGGAGACTGTGTTTCCGCGCATAGCGCGGAGAGAAAGCGGTGCCGCGACCCGCGCACAGCGCGGCTCTTGTCGCCGCACTCCAGATTTTTCCGCCGCGCCGTGCGCGGCACAAACTTTATGCGCCCGCGCAGCGGGAAATCATGTCAATCATGTCAATCATGTCCAAAAACCGCATCCCCACTTTCACCAGAAACGCCCGACTCGCACACTCCTGTCACCAACCGATTGCGCGAACTGACGATTGCAGCTTTACGAAAGGCAACTATGCGGTATAATCTGCGCCCTGATCAGTGAGGTACTTGCAAACCCTCGTGGCATGGGTGTCCCGCCCATGAAACACGGGCAAGATGCCCGTGCCACGCCGCAGACAAGGAGTTTACCTATTACCTATTACTTATTACTTTTTTTGCAAGAACCCATCAGGAGTCGGGCGTCATGCTGACGGTTTCAAAGCAGTGCCAATTTGATGCGGCGCATGTGCTGACGAATCATGCGGGGCAGTGCCGCAATCTTCACGGTCACACCTATCATGTGATCGTGGAGGTGTCCGAGGAGGATGAGGGGCGCGATATGGTGATCGATTTCAAGGATCTCAAGCAGGTGATCCGCGATGTGATTGTGGAGCGCTTTGATCACGCCTTCATCTACGACGAGACCAGTGAAAGCGAGTGCGAGATCGCGGCGGTGATCACCAAACACGGCATGAAGAGCGTGGGATTGCCGTTCCGCTCCACGTCCGAGAATCTGGCGCGTTATTTTTATGATGTGCTTGCCGACCGCGTGAACGTGACGTCGGTCAAGGTGCTTGAGACGCCCGAGTCGTGCGCGGAGTACCGTCGCGGTGCGGGAGAGTGTCCATGACGCAGGATGCGGGCGGGATACAGGTTGTCGAGATTTTCGAGTCGCTACAGGGCGAGGGATACAACACCGGGATGCCGGCGGTCTTCCTGCGCTTGGGCGGTTGCAATCTGGCTTGCCCGTGGTGCGACACCGTCTATGACCGCTTTGAGACGCTCAGCGAGGACGAGGTGGTTGAGCGGGTGGCGGCGTTTGCCTGTAAGACACTGCTCATCACTGGCGGCGAACCGCTGATTCACGCGGGATTGGGCGGGTTGTTGGAGCGGTTCAAGCTGCTGGGCTACTGGATCGCCCTTGAGACGAACGGGCTGATCGCGCCGTCCGAGCCGTGGCGGCGGCATATTGATTATCTGGCGGTGTCGCCCAAAGCGCTTTACGCCGAACTTTACGACGACGAGCAGATGGTGCGGCAGACCGATGAAATGCGCATTGTGGTGGATGGCGATGTCCAGGCGTTTTGCGAGAATATGCGCGACCGGATCGAAGCGGCGCACTATTTCCTGTCACCTTGCGACCGCGCAGGGGAGATCAATACGGTAGACACCGTGCGCTTGCTGGGTCGCTTGAATCGGGGACGGCGCACGAAGAAATGGCTGCTTTCGCTTCAAACGCACAAATTGGCGGGATTTCGTTGAAGCATGGGTTGCATTAACCGGCTCTTTCCCATATACTGCGTCCAGACATCGAATACAGGAGTAGAAGAGGCTATGCGAGCGGTAAAGTTGATATGCATGGTGGCGGCGTGCCTGATCGGCGTGGCCGGTCTGCTGGTGGCGCAGGACCTTTCCAAGCTCACCGAGGTGCAGAAAAAGCAGTTGAACGACTGGATGGCGGAGCGTGCCGAGCGGATGCTTGCGGCGCATCGGCTGGAAGGCGAGTTGAACCGGGCGGTGAACGACACGACGCATACGTCGCCTGAGATTGAGGCGTTGCGCAAGCGGTGTCAGGAGTTGCAAGATGAGTTGTCGCGCACGCAGATCGAGTTGAGAAAAAAGGTCATGGCTCTGCCGGCATTGCAGGAGAAAAACGCGAAACTCGAGCAGGAACGGCAGCGCATCAGCGAGTTGGCTGAAAAGGTGAAGGCGGTGATAGGGCCGATGCAGTGATGCGGCGGGCTCGTTTTGGGGTGCGTGAGAAAGGTGTGACGCATGTCGAAGCAAAAGAAGAATAATGGCAATGGTAACAGCAACGGTAACGGTGTTGTCGATGGCACTGACAATGTTGTTGTGAGTAGTCGAAAACCGCGGATACTGATCGTTACGCCGGAGATTACTTATCTGCCGGCCGGCATGGGCAATATGGCGTGCAAGCTGAACGCCAAGGCTGGCGGTCTGGCGGACGTTTCGGCGTCGCTGGTGGCGGCGCTGTTTGATCTCGGCGCCGATGTCCATGTGGCGTTGCCGCACTACCGGCGTATGTTTCATGTGGAGGTCGGGCAGTTGATCAGCGATGAACTGCGCGTCTACAAAAGCCGCCTGCCTGACAGCCGTATCCATCTGGCTGAGGACCGCTGCTTTTATTACCGCGATACGGTCTATAGCCAATCTCAGGACGAAAACCCCAAGCTGGCGTTGGCTTTTTCGCGCGAGGTGATCAACAACATCATCCCGACGGTGCAGCCTGACCTGATCCACTGCAACGACTGGATGACAGGGCTGATCCCCGCCGCAGCGCGGCGCATGGGCATTCCTTGCCTCTTCACGGTGCACAACATCCACACGCACCACCTGACGCTGGCGCAGATCGAGGACTCGGGTATTGACGCGGCCGAGTTCTGGAACAACCTTTACTACAAACGCGAGCCGTACAACTACGAGGAGTCGCGCAACACCAACCCGGTTGACATGCAGGCCAGCGGTGTTTTCGCCGCGCACTTCATCAACACGGTCAGTCCGACTTTTCTCAAAGAGATTGTCAACGGCTGGCACGACTTTGTCCCGAACGCATTGCGCGAGGAGATTCGCAATAAAGACCGCGCCAGTTGCGCGGCGGGCATTTTGAATGCGCCGGACACCGGGGACAACCCGGAGACCGACCCTGCCCTCGAGGTCAACTATACACCCGAGACGCACCGCGAGGCCAAGCGCGCCAACAAGGTCGCGTTTCAGCACAAGGTGGGGCTGGAGGAGGACCCCGATGTGCCGCTCTTCTTCTGGCCGTCGCGGCTCGACCCTGCTCAAAAGGGACCGCAGCTTTTGGCCGACATCCTCTATCGCTTCATGGCGAACCACTGGCGGCGTCGCGTGCAGATCGCTATCGTGGCGAACGGTGTCTTCCAGCAGCCCTTTTACGATATCCTGCGTTTCCACGATCTTTACGGACGCCTGGCGGTGTGCGATTTCAATCAAGGACTCTCGCAGCTCGGTTACGCGGCCTCGGACTTCACGCTGGTGCCGTCGCTCTTCGAGCCATGCGGACTGCCACAGATGGTGGGGCAGCTCTATGGTTCGCTACCGGTGGTGCATGATACCGGCGGGCTACACGATACGGTTGAGCATATCGATGTGGCGGCTGGTACTGGCAACGGTTTTGTCTTCAAGGTCTACGACAGCCACGGGCTGGAGTGGGCGATGAACAGGGCGATGGAGTTCTACGCCAGACCAGCGGAGAAACGTGAGGTGCAGATCGCTCGGGTGATGCGCGAAGGGCTCGCTCGATTCAACCATGAGACCTGCGCGAAAAGCTACATCGACATCTACGAGAAGATGCTCAAGCGGTCATTGGTGCGGTCGTTCGCGTGAGGTTCAACGTTCACCCCGAATTGAGGAGATCAGGTTATGGCTGTGTCGGCTTCACGTGCGCGTCTGCTGGACGATCCCTATCTCGCGCCGTACGCCGAGATCATCCGCAGGCGTGCCGATAAGGCCGAGCGGCGGGCCGCCGAACTTGCATCCGCTCCGGGGTCGCTCGCAGAGTTTGCCTGTGCCCACGAGTACTACGGACTGCACCGCGCGGAGGACGGTTGGGTTTTCCGTGAGTGGGCGCCCAACGCGACCGCCATCTGGCTGGTGGGTGATTTTTCAGAGTGGCAGGTGCGCGATACATTCCGCCTGAACCGGCTGCCGGGGCGCGATGTTTGGGAGGTGCGGTTGCCAGCGGGTGCCCTGTGCCATGGTCAGTGCTATCGCTTGGAGATGGAATGGGAGGGCGGACGCGGCGAACGCATTCCGGCCTATGCGCGACGGGTGATCCAAGATCCGGACACGCTGCTCTTTGCCGCGCAGGTTTGGGAACCGCCGCCGTATGTCTGGCGTGTGCCGTCGTTCACGGTACCCCAGCGCGTGCCGCTGATTTACGAGACGCACATCGGTATGGCCCAAGACAAGTTGGGCGTCGGCAGTTTCGACGAATTCCGCGAAGAGGTGTTGCCGCGTATCGTGTGCGCCGGGTACAACACCATCCAGATCATGGCGGTGATGGAGCATCCCTACTACGGATCATTCGGCTATCACGTTTCGAGCTTCTTTGCCTGCTCTTCGCGGTTCGGCACGCCAGAGTCGTTCAAGGCGCTGGTCGACGCGGCGCACGAAGCCGGCATTGCGGTGATCATGGACATCGTTCATTCGCATGCGGTCAAAAACGAGCGCGATGGCCTGTCGCGATTTGATGGCACGCTGCACCAGTATTTCCACAACGGCATGCGCGGCTGGCATGACGCTTGGGACTCTCGCTGTTTCGATTACGGCAAAACCGACGTGCTCC